>NZ_CP084091.1:300000-418158 GCF_020217425.1 Halomicrobium urmianum | reverse complement strand
CAGCAATTCTGGCTGTACGCCGCTGGCGATCCCGCTACGAACGAGTTGCTTCACGTCCGGCTTTTTTCGACGACGACCACCGCTCTCACCGAAATATTTCTCCGCGAACTCCAGCAGAAACACGACATCGAAACAGCCGAATTTCTCGTTGATGGCGTTCAACACCTCCAAACTGCACTCCAACGAGCAGGCCTCCGGTTTCAGATATCTCGCCACGGAAATCGGAATGCTGTCGAACGGATTTTTCGAGAACTCAAGCGCCGAACGTCGTCGTTCTCGAATTGCTTCAGCCACGTCGAACCGGACACAGCCGAAAACTGGCTCCAGAGTTTCGCTCGCTGGCACAATGCTCCTAACTAAACACTACCGAACCGTTCATGGCCCGGACGACACAGGACGTCCCACGCTATATCATCCACGTTGCGCGGGAGTCAGAGCTGATCCCACAGCTCCAGGACATCGAACGCGAACACCGACTGGAAACGAACTGAGGAGCACTCTTTTCCGAGAGCGACCGGAACACTCCACAAGGGACTTCAGTCCGATTACACTTCCCGGACGTTGGACCGACGAACCCGTTGACACATCGAATACAATGAGACCACCACACTTACGCGGCTATTTGGACGAGGAGCTCGATTTTCCGGTAGACCGCGCGGGAGTCGTCGAACGCGTCGGAGACGAAACTATCGATGCCCCCGACGACAGTGACTCGGAGGCGATCAGCACGATGCTTGAACGGGACAACGACGACACATTTGAAACCCTTGAGGACCTCTTCGCGTCGATCTACGGTACGCTTGACGAGTGTTATATCGGACGGAAGTACTACGACGACCGGGGCGGGACCGTCAAAGAGATGGATAGAGACTACCCGTATGACGACCGGAACGTGTCGTTCTGAACCGAATGCACCTGCCAGATTGTTTGGTTCTGTCTGCTGAGCTCGCGCTTCATCTCTCGGGTATCCTCGGTGACGAGGATGACCTTCGGACAGACTATCTTCGGACAATATCCGGACAGACAATCGTACACGAGAACTGCGTATGACACTGCCAGACCCGTGTTCCCTACTGAGTAGTCCTATCGAGTAGCTCCAGTCGACGGTCCATACCATGTCGACGGTTCCTCACACCCTCCCTTCGCGTTCGTCCGAGTGAAACCGAGACCTCTCGGCGATGGCAGCAGGGCCGATGTACTCGTCGGTCTGCGATGGACTCGAGAGATTGAACTTGTAGACTTCGCGATGATCGATGGTAGATGATTATATTGTGATAGTGATTTCTCCCTACCCCCTCCCCCCGTCATCGAAGTGTAAATCTCTGCGGAGGGGGAGGGGGTCAAAGCAAGAGAGGTGCTCGATCGGTCGATATCCGTAGATACTCGCCGGAGACAGCCTCAGCTATAGGAATATCATCCACATAACTAATGTCCATTATTTTGGGAAGTTTTATATGAAAAGGACGACAATCTAAACCGCACTAGAACTAGAAGAGAGTGTTAGAATGAGAACCACTCTGACTATCTAAGCGTGAAACGCATCTATCCCAACTAGCTCGATCAGCAAGAACTCCGCTCTTCGTGCCACTCTTGGCCTTCTGAGACCTTCTTTTTCCAAGCCATCTTCCACCGTCGCCAACGAGAGTCCCCTCCCTCCCTGTGATTTACACTTCGATGACGGGGGGAGGGTGTCAGGGATTTCTCCATCTGATACCTCTCAATATAGACATCTTGATCGAGGTGAGCTCTACGTGCTGCTCTCGATCAGACTCATTGACGGTCTGTGTTCTCCCCATCTCGTACGCCTGACCTTCTAGCAGGTCAAATTTACACATCGAACACGGGGGGTGGGGGACTGAAAACAGGGAAAACAGAGTCGAAGCCTGATTCGCCCTACTGTTCGTGGAACTCTGAGTCGCCTACTGTCTGTGGAACTCCGTCAGTTGGGCGTTGACGACTGTTCGAAGGAGGTCTTCCTGCTCAGCGATTCCCTCCAGTCGCGTGTCGTCGGCGATCCGTTTCATCATAGCCTCGGGATCACTGGTGAAGGTGAATTCCATGTACATCCCGCCTCCCCGTCCTCGGCTCTTGCGCGACGTGGAAATCAACCCATAGGTGGAGAGTTCCTTGACGTATTTGACGTACGTCTCGCGAGTCATCTGGTCTGCATCGATCTCGTCAGTCACCCACTGATAGATTTTGAACCCGACTGGACTTGGAACCGAACTTCCCGTCTGATCCGAGTGGCAGGTGACAGCCGCAGTTGCGTATAGCGAAATCTTCTTTTGCGTGGTAAGCCCCTCAACGAGTTTCAGCGACCGATCTTTATCGATCTCCTCCTGAGACTCGCGAACGTGGTCCTCGGTGACCCTCCCGTCTCCGCGTTCGTCCGCGAGATCGCCAGCGCCTCGGAAGAGGTCGATGGCCTTTCGTGCGTCGCCGTGGCTTTGCGCTGCGAACGCCGCTACGAGGGGAATCACGTCGTCTTCGAGGGCATCTCGTCGAAAAGCATCACGTCGATTCTCGAGGATTTCGCGCAGCTGGGTTGCATCGTAGTCCGGGAAGTAGACGTCACGCGGATTGAACGAACTCTCGGCGCGTCCGTCGATGTCTTCCATGAACTTCGGGTCATTCGTCAATGCTGCGACCGAGACGCGCCCTTCTATCTCGTTCGTGTTACTCGCTCGCGACAGCTGATACAGCAGTTTCGAGTAAGCGGGCTCGTCATTCGCGCGGCGGCCCACAAGCAGGTCGATCTCATCGAGGATGAAGATGACCGAGTCGTAGTGATCGTTGATGAGTTCGTACAGTCGCCTGTACTTGCGCTTCGTCGAGACACCCGTCTCAGGAACACCGACCTCAGCGCCAACGTCCTTCGCGACAGTCTGGACGAGCTCGTAGACTGCCTGGTCCAGGGTATTGATCGGCTGGCAGTTGATATCGACGACTCCGAATCGTTCGCCCTTCGAATTACAGAGTTCGATGATCTGGTGGGTGACTGCGCCGATGATGAGCGATTTTCCCGTCCCAGCGGGGCCGTAGAGCAGCATGTTTGGGGGGCGATTCCCCTGGAGGGTCGGCTTCAGGAACGAGACGACCGATTCAAGCTGGTCGTCGCGGCCAACGATCCGTTCTTCGTCGATTATCGTATCCGGCTCGACGAGGTCTCGGTTGACGAAAACCGATGATTCCCCATCGTCGTCGAGCATATCCCGAATCGACCGCTGTGGGTTCTCTTCAGTAGACGCGTCACGTCCTTCGGCTGCGACCTCGTCAGCAGACGCTCCACCAGACATCTCTATTTGGTCGTCGTCAACCCGCGACCGAGTTCCACCGTCGAGAGTAAATTGATCAGCGCCATCCTGCTCACCACTGGTCATACGATTGCTGTTCGCTGGAGCAGTAAAAAGATTAACCCCCATCGATGTTTATCCGGACGGTACGATGGATATAATGCGTGCATCTCCCTGTTTCAGCTTCTAAGCAAGCAGACCGTCGACGAAGTATACTCGATTGGAAGCCCCCCGTCATCGATGTGTAACGCCTGTCATCTCGAGCACACGCGAATCGAAGTATCTTTTCCTCACCAGTGCTCTCCCCACCCCCCGTCATCGAAGTGTAAGCCGCTCGTCTGACACCCCGTCTTCGAAGTGTAAACGGTATCGGCTCACCCCCCGTCATCGATGTATAAACTGATGCGTCTGACTCTCCTCTCGATGTACAAGTTCGCGCTCGACACATCGTCTGCGAAGTGAAAACTCCCTTATCATACCCAGTTCCGAGGAAGTCGTATACGCTTCTGTCCTATAGTAGAAATTGAACGCAATGACACACTCAAGGGGCACCCGGAGTGCCCCTCGATGTGTGAATAGTTTCAATTTCTACTATAGCTGGGAATGTAAGTAGATAGGGACACCTACGGACGATGTCGCTGTCGCAGATCTCACTTGGCGGGACCGCTATGAGAGCCGCTGAAATACCACCACCGCACTTCCTCCGAGGCTTTTTCGCTCGTGGTCCAGTTGGCCGTACGTCCCAACTTCTCGAACGCAGTCGTTGAAGTCTCTCCAGTGCGAGAACCCGCATCGAGAACGTCAGCTGGCTCGTCCCCGTGCTCTGTGCTCGTCGGCCTCACTTATCGGCGCGAGCGTGAACGACACCGTTGTTCCCTCTTCGGCTTCGGAGTCGATCCAGATATCACCGCCGTGGCGTTCGACGATCCGCTGACAGACCGCGAGTCCGATTCCAGAACCGGAATAGTCACTGCGGCTGTGGGCTCGCTCGAAGACCTCGAACATGCGGTCCTGGTCGTCTAGGTCGATGCCGATCCCCTCGTCACGGACCGAGATTGTCCACTCGGACCCAGTGCGTTCGGCAGCGATGTGGATCTGCGGCGGTTCGTCGCCGCTGTACTTGATGGCGTTCTCCAGCAGGTTCTGGAACACTTCCCGAAGCTGATCAGGGTCGCCCGCAATGCGGGGGAGGTGGTCCGCCGTGATCGTCGCGTCGTTCTCCTCGATTTTGACCTGCAGGTCCGTGCGAACGTCGTCAAGGACGGCATCGAGATCAGTCGGTTCGAGCGGCTGACCGTCGGTCTCGACCCTGGAATACTCCAGTAGCCCGTCGATCATCGCTCGCATCCGGTCAGCTCCGTCGACCGCGAACTCGAGGAATTCCTGGCCCTCGTCGTCGAGTTCGTCCTCGTACCGCCGTTCGATGAGGTGGAGGTACGACGACACCATACGTAGCGGCTCCTGGAGGTCGTGCGAGGCAGCATACGCGAACTGTTCAAGCCGTTCGTTCGAGGTCTCCAGGTCGTCGATCAGTTCTTCGAGTTCCTCCTGGTACTGGCGCCGCTCGATCGCCTCTGCAAGGACGTTTGCGACGCTCTGGACGAAGCTTACGTCCTCGTCCGTGAACGTCTGTTGGCTAGTGTCGTGCGCGCCGAGGATCCCCCAGGGCTCATCGAATGGACCGATGATGGTGCTGACGCCACTCCGAACGTCGTGGTCGGTCAGTAGTTCGGGCCCGTCAAAGCGTGAGTCCGACTGGAGGTCCTCGACGACGACCGGACGCTCGTGTTCCAGCGTGTACGCCGCCTGCGAATCGGCTTCGACCGCCGACACTGTCGCGTCGCCGACGAGACCGTCGCGCCAGCCTACGCCGTGACTGAGTTCGAGATGGTGTCCGCCCGTGCTCATATCAAGGACTTTGCAGTAATCGACGTCGAGAGTGTCCGCTACTTTGCGAGTCGCCTCGTGCATGAGCCTGTCGACGTCGTTCGCCTCGAGCGCGAGCTGCCCCAGATCGGCAACGACCTGTTGCTGATTGGCCCGCCTGACCAGCTCCCGCTCGCGCTGCTTGCGCTCGGTGACGTCCTGTGACATCACTAGGACGCCCGACACGCTGTTGTCGGTCGTCATCGGATGGGCACGGAACTCGAAGACCCGATCCTCGATATCAACCTCAAACGTTGACGACTTACCGTTGAGGGCGGCGCGATATTCTGGAGCGACTGTCTCCAGCATGTCCGCGGGATAGGCGTCTTGCATCCGTTCACCGCGGAAATCGTCGGCGCTGAAGCCGATCTTCTCAAATCCCTGGCCACCGATCATGGTGTGCCGGAGCTCGTCGTCTAGCAGCGCGACCGCCCCGTTGGGAAAGTTCTCGGCGAACGTACGGTACCGGTTCTCCGATTCTCGCAGCTCCGCCACCGTCTCCTCGAGCTCCCTGGCGCGCGTCCTGGCGCGCCCGTCGTAGGTCCCGGCGGTGAGCCCAGCGACGCTCCCCAGCGCAGTGAGGATGAGGACGTCCTGTAGGGGGTCGCGGAGCCCGTCAACGACCGCGACGAGCCCCAAGAGGGCAAGCATTACACCAATGCCGCCGAGACACCACTTCAGGACGACCGGGAAAACGTTCGAGTCGATCTCGGTTCTCGGTAGTCGGTACCCGCCGGCGAGAAGTGTCAGTCCGGCGCCGCCCACGAGAAGGAGGATAATGACGACAGTACTCCGTTCCGTCTCGATGCCCGGCAGAAACGGGTAGACGAGAGCCAGAGCAGTATATAGCGTACCGAGGGCGACAATCGCAGATCGGCCGCGATGCCCGGTCGGTGACCAGTCCAGCCAATCCATTGTCTGTTACTAGACGCTCAGACTATTCAAGATGTCGTGGTGACTTCCGCCTCACATTACTCGCTCACCGCTATCGCGGTTCGCTCCTCGAGGGCGGGGCTTCCTGCTTCCACGACGTTGTCAGACTGCGTCTGACAGCCCGTGAGATCACATCCCACGAACGCGCTTCGCAGACACCGAGTAACTAGCCACTCGCACAGGGTGTTTTCTATGATGGTTTTCCGAACAGACGGTCGGTAGCGCGTTGTACGTGACCTGGGACAGCGGCTCGACGAGCGATTCGCAGCTACTGACGCGGGGAGTGCAATTTCGGCCACCGGGTTCCGCGTCGAGCAGAGGCCGTCCGCTCGGAGACGTTCCTTCTGGTGGCGACGGCGGAGTGAGTGTTCGCGACGCCTACGGGACGATATACGCGTACCCGTCCGACTGCAAACGGGTGAGCTCTCCGACGCCAGACGAGACGAGGTCGACGCCGTCTAGTAGATCGTCCGGAGTGACGTCGGTCCCCTCCAACGTGTTCCCGCACTGTTTGAAGTCGACGCCGCGTTCCTGAAGGGCCTCCACTGCATTCCGATGGTCGGAGTCCTGAGTGAGGAGTCCGAGTCCCCCGCCGTTCGCGACGAGCGCGACCGATTCGAGGTCGAGCGTGTCGTCGTCGAGGAGGTTTTCCACGTTCCCCAGGACCTGGGAGTGTTTATCAGCGTCTGAGTGATGGAAAACGGCCTTCATACGTCAACTATCCTCCGGGTCCGGATAAAGAAACTGCTGTCACTGCTGTTCGCGTCGACGACCGCCTGGTGAGCCGCCTCCGATCCAGCGAGCACGTTCAGATGGACAAGTACCACGACGAGCAACTCTTCGATATTCTGAGTGCTCGCACGAAGTGGGGCCTCGACGAGGACGTCATCACCGACGACCAGCTCTATCGCATCGCTGACGCGGCCGCCGGCGACGCCAGCCTCGCAATCGGCATCCTCCGGACGGCGGCCAGCAAGGCCGACCGCGAGAATCGCGAGCGAATCACTGACGACATCCTCCTGGACGCTGCCGAGGACGCCCGTGCCTAGATCAAGCAACGGAGCCTCGATTCACTGACGCCCCACCAGCGGGTCGTCTACGATATCGTTCGCGACCACGGCCCGCTCGGACCGAGCGAGATTCACGAGCGCTATATCGAAGCGGTCGACGACCCCCGCACGAAACGGACAGTCCGAACCTACCTCTCGAAGATGGCCCAGTACAACCTCCTCGAGGCAGAGGGCACGAGTCGGGACCGGGAGTACTCACTCGTCGATTCGGCAGCCGCATCACCAACGCAGTAAGTGAAGAAGGCCCCGAGAACGTTCCATATCCCCGTTACCAAGACTTTTTGGTCTTTTGAACCACTAGAGCATTCATGAATGGTGAGGCAGTTCAAATTGAGGGGCCGAATGAGGGATCATACGTTCGGCTCCCCGTCCCGCTCGAGGATCCGGACGCGTTCCGATATGGAGCAACCGCTGATATTCTGCATCTCCTCGTCGACAATCCAGACCGAGATTTCACTAATCGAGAACTTCACCGGGTGACGGGAAAAGGACTGAGCAGTGTGAATGCCGCCGTCGACATGCTCGAGGCACTCGGCGTGATCACCGTCGATCGATCTGGCCGGGCCAATGCTGTTCGGATTGATCCAAAAATGCTCGTCAAGTCCGACGATCCGGTAACGACCATTCCGCAATCAGAGTATCACGCACCGGTCAGAGCGATTCTCACGGGACTCGAAGAATGGATTGGCGACGACGTCGGCGTCGTCCTCTTCGGTAGCGTCGCGCGAGGCGCCGCCGATCGAACGAGCGACATCGACCTGTTCGTCGTTGTCGAGGGAGACCGAATGCAGGCCCAGCGCGAGGCCCACGCCATCGAGCAGGAGATCGCCGACGAGCAGTTTGACGGCGATCGGTACGAGGCACACATCGTCGTCGAACCCAGAGAGTCGGCCGCGAACCACGATCGGATCGACGATATTCTCACTGAAGGGCTGACTCTCCGAGATTCGCCGGCACTCGACGCAGTGAAACAGGAGGTGTTCGAAGATGGGGCTGAATGAAGTCGTCGACGCGCTCGAACGCGCCGAGCAATTGTTAGAGGACGACGAGACCGGCCCGGCACAGGACTCACTCTCCTGACAGGGGCTGATGACGACGCTGACATCCAACTCGGGAAGGCGTGTGCCATGCTCGGGACGTGCCGGCAGCTTCGGCAGACGAACAACTACCTTTGACAGCTAGAGAGCCCCGCCGTCTGCCCGTGGCGTCTTCGACGCCACGCTGTTCACGGCGGGCGTGAATCGCGTACGCTCCGGTGAGGAACCGCCGTGCTACTGGCGGTCTCGGGGCTCCAACGCTTCCAGACCTGCTTCTAATACCTCTGTATAGGCTTCTGAGAGGTCCAGATCGTTTGCTTCCGCGTAGTCTTTGACTCGCCCACCGAGCGTGTGTGAAATGTCGATGTTGGGGCGCATGACGAAAGGACTTTAGGACCAAACGTATAAACATCTGTCGTCGTGAAGCGGACCAACACGTTCGCCGTGCGACCGCTCTCTGACGATGGGGAGCACCTGCTACGGGACCTGTTGGACGCTTCTGCCGCTCTCTGGAACGAAGTCAATTACCAGCGCCTCATGCGGTACAACGACGAGGACGGCTTCGAGGGCGACGTCTGGGACGCCGATACAGGCCGGCTGGAAGGGCAGTACAAAGGCGTTCTCGGCGCATCGACTGCTCAACAAGTGATCCGGACAAACAGCGAAGCGTGGCGCGGGTTCTTCCAACTGAAAGAGCAGTACCACGACGACTCGAACACGTCGGTCACGGAACACCCCGAACCGCCGGGCTTCCGTGGCAACGAAGAGGAGGGGCGCCAACTCAAGACCGTCATTCGGAACACCTCGTACACCGTCGAATGGGGCGAGCGGTCCCGCCTGGAGATACTGGTCGGGAGCGAACTGAAAGATCGATACGACCATACCGGGCGTCTCCGGCTAGAAATTGCCGGCGACCCGAATTGGCCCGATTACGACAAACAGGGCCGGTTAGACCTGTGGTACGACGAGACTGACAACACCTTCCGAGCTTCGCAGCCCGTGACTATTTCTGACGATGCACGGGCGACTCCACTGGCCGACGAGACGGCTGCTCTGGACGTTGGTGCGAACAATCTCGTCGCCTGCACTACCACGACCGGCCAGCAATACCTGTACGACGGCCGGGACCTGTTCGACCGCTTCCGTGAGACGACCCGAGAGATCGCCCGGTTACAGTCCAAACTCGAAGACGGCCAGTACAGTAGCGAGCGCATCCGGCGGCTGTATCGGAAACGGACCCGTCGCCGCGACCACGCCCAAGAAGCGTTGTGTCGCGACCTAGTGGAACGACTGTACGAGGACGGCATGGATACCGTGTATATCGGTGGCTTGACCGATGTCCTGGAAACACATTGGTCGGTCGACACCAACGCCAAAACCCATAACTTCTGGGCGTTCAAGCAATTCACCGAACGGCTGGCCTGTACGGCCGAAGAATACGGTATCTCGGTCGAGGTCCGGTCAGAAGCCTGGACGAGCCAAGAGTGCCCACAGTGCGGTTCGACAGACCGAACGACACGGCATCAGGACACACTCACCTGTCCATGTGGGTTCGAGGGACACGCTGACATCACGGCGTCAGAAACGTTCCTGGAGCGGCATACAAGTGAAGCAGTCAGGCCGATGGCACGGCCCGTGCGGTTCGAGTGGGACGACCACACCTGGTCAGAGTCACCACGCTCTCCTGCGAGGGACAGTCCCAAAGAACAGCGCACAGACCCCAGTACCGTCTACCGTGACGGGAATGTTGCCTCCGGGGACTCTCAGGCAGTCTGAGACTCCCACGTCGGAGAGGAAACCCCAGCGTTCCCGCCTGGGAGGATGTCATCAGACGACGTTCGCCTACTGGCGGCAGCTACTCGCTGCGCGGGCCACACAGGTCGGAATCGAACCGGCGACCCCTTCGTCGTCGACGTCGAGTACGGCAGACGTCGGGACGGGAGTGACGGCTGAGGGAGAGCCAGCGTCGCTCACCGCGAGTCCGCTCCTCGATGCCTGGACGGCGACCGGCACCGGAGGGCGATAACGATGGGGCGCACGAACCCGACGTACCGGGATGCGCTACGGGCTATCCAGAAGCGCTGGGCGGATTTCCGGCGGGCGCTCCGCCGTCGCGACCAGCCGCGCTTCGACCAGCTGTTCGAATACGCTCGCGAGCACGCCGACGCGAGTGGACTGCTGAACCATCAGAACCCGCTACTGCCAGCACTATTCAGTATCGATCTCGAGCAGGAAGCCCGCCTCGAGGATCACGAAGAGCGTCTGGCAGAACTCGAACAACGAGAGTTGAGCCACCAGAGGGACCCCAATTAAGACGAAGACACTCAGTAGCGGGAGAACTTTTGATCCTCGCTCTGGCGGATTGGCAGTCCAAAATTGGTGAATACAGACGTGTACAATATATTTAGCCTCTAGGAAGAGATATATTGCTTGGCTCCGTTAGAGAGCGTATGGCCAACGACGCTCACCGGGATGGTCCGCCCCCATTCGATCGACCCTTCGAAAACGAGGACACGAAGCAGCGGGTATATGGGGCAATCCTGCATGCCCGTGAACCGATGACGGCCGCCGAGATAGCCGACCAAGCGGATTGTTCGGAGGAGTCAGCGCGGTCATATCTCTCCTTTTACGCCGATCTCGGTATTGTCGTCCGGCACGAGGGTCGGCCAGTACGGTACGAGCGCAACGACGACTACTTCGAATGGCGACGCGTGAACGAACTGGCACAGACGAACACTGTCGATGAGTTGCAGGTTCGCGTCTCGGAGTTGACTGACCGAATCGAGGAGTACCGCGATAAATACGGTGCCGACTCACCTTCCGAGGTCGACGTCCTCGAGTTCGACCCAGCGGAAATCGACGATGTCTATGTGGATCTGGGCGACTGGGCGACCGCAATCGAGGAGCGTCGCCTTCACGAACGTGCCCGGAGAAAGGCCGCCGGCCCCACGGCACCGTCGCATAGTTGACGATGGTGCCGGTTGACGATGGCGCGAGCCCCGCGCCGATAGACCGGTCGGTATTGGAGCAGATACAGTCTCGATTCGCTGGGAGTCGAATGGTCGAGACAGCGGATATTGTTGCGGACGGGAAACTCCATCTCCGCCTTGAATTGTCCAACGACTACTACCCGGGCGACGTATCCGCTCGCTTCGAGATCCGCTGGTACCGCAACGACGACTTCAATTTTCACTATCAGGAAGCACATCAGGACAGTACGTGGAAATGTCGGTGGGATCGACACCCGAACGTACACAACTCGCGAGCCCACTTCCATCCCCCACCGGCAGCCAGTCGTACCGACGCAGAAGATGCTCAGTGGCCGCGTGACCATCGGGACGTCTACCGTCTCATCATCGATGATATCGAGGAGCGCATCGAGACGCTCTGGGAACAGTGAGAAGGAAAACTAGCCGGTTTTGATCTTAACCAACATCTGGCGTAGAATGACCGGGTATGTAGGTTAAGGTTTGCTACGAGACTGTGGAAATCACTCCGGAAGCGAAAGAAGATCCACGAAGGAAACAGAATCCACAAAGACGGACACACCCTACTATCTTGATTCAGCGAGAGAATCCCGCTGTTCACGGCGTTGACGAGACGCGAAGCGTCTCGTTCGCACACCAGAAATCGAAGATTTCTGGGGACGGGTGTGAATCGCGTAAGCCAGGTGCGACAGTCCACGCGGGTCTGCCCGACCGAATACCCACCGGCACAAGAGTTATCCGAATTGGGTGTCCCATATTAGGTGTGGCCAAATGGAGTATCATCTGCAATCCGGGTCGCAGACGGTCTACGCGCTCCAGTATCACTTCGTGACCGTCACGAAGGACCGCGCCGACATCCTCACCGACGAGCGGCTGGAGCGCGTCGCCGAAGTCGCTCACAAGATTGCAGCGGATTTCGAGGCCGACATCAAGAACGTCGACGGCGGCACCGACCACGTTCACATCCTGTTCACGACCAAACCCACCACCGACCTCACGAAGTTCATCAACTCGCTCAAGGGAGTCACCTCGCGCCGGATTCGGCAAGAGTACCCAGAGGTGAAACAGACCCTCGAAGATGCGTTCTGGCAATCGGGGTACTTCCTCGCGACGACCGGGCAGGTCAGTATCGACGTGCTGATGGATTACGTCGACGACCAGTAGCATGACCACTACCATCACGAAAACGCTGGAGGCGACGCTCGCCCCGCCGACGGCCCACAAAGAGCGCAAACTGTGCGACCTGCTCGACACCTACCGGGCAGGACTCCACGAGGCGTTCGAGGCCGGCTGCGAAACGATGACTGCCACCAGCGACGTGGTGACGCCCTACGACCTGCCGTATCAGGCGAAGGCGGCCCTGTGCAACTACGTCCCGCAACTGCACGGTACCTATGACGCACAGGAGTTGGACGACAACCACCCGGTTCGGCTCACCAACCAAGCCGCCGAGTTCGACCACTCGGCGGAACGCGACTACGAGTTTACGTGGTGGGTGCCACAGCCCGGTCGCGGCACTAACTTCTGGATCCCGCTCCGGATTAACCCCGCCCAAGATGGACTGTGGTACGACCTCGTGGAGGGTGAGGCGTCGGCAGGGCAACTCCGCCTGCAACGCCACCGCACGTCGTGGACGCTACACGTCACTGTCGAGTTCCCGGTCGACGAACCGGACTACGAACCGACCGATGAGGATGTGACGCCAGTCGGCTTCGATATTGGCGAAGCACACCTGCTCGCGGGCTGTGCCTGCGAGCAGGACACTCCGACCGACCCACTGCTCATCAACGGTGGTCGCGCTCGCCACCTTCGCAAAGAGATGTACACGACGCTGAAGCGACTCCAAGAGCGCGAGGCCGCCGAGTGGCGGATCGACGACCGATTCGACCACTACCAGAATACACTCACTGACATCATCGAGAAGGCGTCTCGGCAGGCAATCGAGTACGCCTGCCGGTTCGAGAAGCCAGTCATCGTGCTGGAAGACCTCTCGGACATCCGCGAAGACCTCGATTACGGCGAGTGGATGAACCGGCGCCTCCACGCATGGGCGTTCGCTCGCCTCCAACACCGGATCGAAGACAAAGCACGAGAAGCCGGGATTCCGGTCGAATACATCCGTCCGGAATACACGAGCCAGACGTGTCACGAGTGCGGCCACGTCGGATACCGGAACGGTGACGAGTTCCGGTGTCAGAACGACGAGTGTTGGGTATCGGAGTACCACGCAGACATCAACGCGGCGGTTAACATTGCTGACCGCCACGACCCGTGGGGTGAGAGCCTGTCGCTAAAACCGGCGGACGATGACATCTCACGGGATGGGAGCGCCTGTGACAGTGCCGCGACCCCCACCGAGCAAAGCCAACCACGGTAGATGACGCTCGGCGAGGTCGGGTCGGAACCCTCTGCCGGTAGTTAGCTGGTATTCCCATGCAGGGAAGCCGCGCCGTCGTCGGGCTATGCCCGACTGCCTGAGGGATCTTCGATCCCTCTCCGTTCACGGTGCGGAGGATGTCACGGCGGATTCTCCGCGTCGTTAATCCCCTCGAATGATTCGTGGGCATAGGCGTATCGCCATCGTTGGAGAATCGCTCGCGTGACAAGGTCGACCGCAGACACAGTAATACAAGATGGCTCGACGGGACGACTTGGAGCATCAGGCGGTGGATGGAAGTGTCGTCTCGGCGCGTCAGGTTTCGGGTGACAGTCGAAGCGAAAATTCTGATCCTGGTTGTCCGTATAGTGTGCGGCGTAGTTCCCAGTCAAACTCCACCGGACGTCTATCCGAGCGGTTGATGCTGTTCCGACGCCGTCGGACAGTTCGATCGAGAGCGTCTGTGGATTCAACGGGTCATCCAGTGACGCTGTCTGGACCAGCGGCTCCTGTTCTACAAACAGATCTCGAATCTCACGCAACGCCCCAGCGTCGATGGGGCCAAACACCCCGGACTGCTCATTCGGCGGGGTATGTTGAGAAGGGTCCTCGTCGTCGGTCATACGCTGATGGATGTGCCGTCATTGCCATCATCGTCTGTATCCGTACCAGTAAGGTGTCCAGTATGACTCGCTTCACCGATAGCGAGCGTTGCCTGTGCGAGCGCGAGGTTGCGTCGCGTCGTTTGCCATTCTGTGAGGAGCGCACCGTGGTCGCTGTCGGCGTCGTCGATATCCAATTCACGGGCGAATTCCTCAGGTGAATCGACGCCGTATTCCTCACGCCACTCCTGTATCTGTGCCTTCATATCAGCGATGCCGGACGCAATCTCTTCGGGAGTCTGTTCCGCGAGGAGCGACTGTGCATGTTCGGTGACGATAGCCGTTTCCGACCGTCGGTAGTGCGTTGTCTGGCCGTCCTGGGAAGTCGTCACTTCCCCGGCGCTTTCGAGCGTTCGCAAGTGCTTTCGCGCCGTGGTCGGAGATACGCGGGCACGATCGGCAATCTGCGTCGCGGACACGGGATCGTAGGCACGGCGAATAGTCTCATACACTCGCTCGAAGGGAGTCGTCTCCTCAATCCATTCTTCTTCGACGACATCATTCACGTCCTGGTGTTCGGTACCGCCATCCGGGCTTATTCGATGGGGCGGGGGCGTCTCCTCAGACATTGTATGCCAAACAACGGGAGACCAGTATAATAATCTGTGGGACAGTATGTTGTTTTCCTGGGCACGCCATGCGTGGAGGTTATCGCCAGCTGTCTTAACCAACAAATTCGCAGCTATCTCCGGCAGTGTTGGTTAGGGAGAGATTCCGGAACCCGTCCCGGAAAAGACTGAAGGCAAGCAATTAGATCGAAGTGATCCGGTAACGGTATCATCAAAGTTGTTCTCAGAACTGTGGAAACAACACACCGCGACTTATCCAGTGCTGGATCGTTCGGTTCGAGCGAGGTCGAAATCCAAATGCCGTTCACTATCGATTTTCTGGACGACGGTCGTGTCCTGGAGTGGGAGGGTACCACTGGCGGCGCCGTCGCGACAGAACGGGGCGACTATACGCCGCGGTTCTACGTCGCCCCTCGTGATCCTAACGCCGACGTCGACCTCACGACACTTCAGTCGGTGTACGACCAGCACCCGGACGTCGTCGCGACCAAGATGGTTGCGCGACGACCGGGCTTTCGACGGGACGAGGAGCCCGTCCTCGCCGTCGACGTCGCCCACATCGACCGCGTCACGCCACTTGCCCGGCAGGCGCGCCAGCTGTCAGACTATCCAGTCGGGAATCTCGCCTGTTTCAACGTCGACTTCTCGCGAGAGTTCCGGTACTGTCTGGAGACCGGCGTCGATCCGACGCCGGCGAGCGAGCTGTCGACGCTCCGGCTCAGCGTCCCGGTGACCGAAACGAGCAACGACATCTATGGGGAGCTGTCTATCGCCGGTGACACCGTCACCGGCTCGCCGACGGATATCCTGACCACCGTCCAGGGAGCGCTCGAAGCACACGATCCGGACGTCCTGGTCTGTTCGACGAGCGAGATCATTCCGACGTTGTACGAGATGGCGACGACCACCGGCGTCGACGACTTCACGCTGAGTCGGTGGCCAGACGTGGACTACCAGCAGCTCGCGAGCCGGTCGACGTACTCGAGCTACGGCCAGGTGGGTCATTCGCCAGCGCGGTACAACGTACCCGGTCGGGCGATCATCGACGAGTCAAATACGTTCTTCTACGGGGAGACGAACCTCGAGGGCGTCCTCGACCTCGTGTCGCGCTCGAAGAAGCCGGTCCAGGAGCTTGCGTGGGCGTCAATCGGGAACGTCCTCACTGCCATCCAGATCTGTGAGGCACACGACCGCGGCGTCCTCGTGCCCTGGAACTCCTGGCGTCATGAATTCTACAAGCCGATGGGGACGTTCCACGACGCTGACCGCGGCGGATTCATCTTCGTGCCCGCGGTCGGCCTCCACGAGGACGTCCACGAACTCGACTTTTCGAGCCTCTACCCGAACGTCATCTGTACCCGGAACGTGTCGCCCGACGTCATCCGGTGTGACTGTCACAGCGACCGCGACGACGTGCCGGGGCTGGGGTACTCTATCTGCGACGACCGCGGGTACCTCGTTGACGTCCTCCAACCCATCATCGACGCTCGCGACGAGATCAAGGCCGCCATCCGTCGCGAGAAGGATCGGGACGACCCCGACGAGGACCGGCTGGCGGAACTCGAGGGCCGGTCGGGAGCGCTGAAGTGGATACTCGTCGCCTGCTTCGGCTATCAGGGGTTCAGCAACGCGAAGTTCGGGCGCATCGAGTGTCACGAGGCGATCAACGCGTTCGCTCGCGAGATTCTGCTGACGGCGAAACAGCGGCTGGAGGCCGGCGGCTGGCGCGTCGTCCACGGCATCGTCGATTCGATCTGGGTGACGCCGGATCCCGACGTCGACGGCGATGACCGCGAGAACCTCGAGACGCTCGCGGCGGAGATCACGGAACGCGTCGAGATTCGACTCGAACACGAAGCACACTACGATTGGGTCGCATTCGTCCCGCAACGCGAGAGCGACGCCGGCGCGTTGACGAAGTATTTCGGGAAGGTCGCCGGGGACGATGACTTCAAGATCAGAGGTATCGAAGCCCGACAGCGCTCGACGCCGCCGTTCATCGAGGAGGTGCAGCGGTCGTGTCTCGAGCGATTCGACGCGACCCGGTCGCCGGAGTCGGTCCTCGCGTATCTCCGGGAGGCCGTCGACCAACTTCGCGCCGGGGACGTACCGGTCGAGCAGCTCGTCGCACGAAATCGCGTCTCCAGACCACTCGAGGGTCACTCGCAAAACACGCAGAACGTAGCGGCCCTGAAGCGGGCTCGCGACCAGGACCTCGCGGTCCATCCTGGACAGGACGTCGAGTACGTGGTCGTCGACGACGAGAAGTCCTCGCGGGACCGGGTCGCACTCGCTCACGAGGAGATCGAGGCGTACGACGCCACGTACTACGAGACACAGCTGATCCGAGCCGTCGAGAGCGTGCTGTCACCGCTCGGGTGGGATCGGACGGACATTCGGCGAAGACTCTCCGCGCTCGAAGATACCACGTTGCGTTCATTCAGGTCCACCAGCGAGTTGCCGTAGTGGACTGATCCGCCACCCCACGCTTCCGACGTCTCCGCTTGATCGCTTGGCTCGAAGACGATATTGCGTGACGTGATTCCACGGTCTGAAAGCTGTGAATCGCGCTCCCGTTCAGCGCAACGGGTATCGAGCGCGTCGTCACGGTGCTCGTCATCGCCTGCCCGCACGCGCTGGAGCTCGCGATCCCGCTGGTCGTCGCAATCAACACGTCACTCGCCGCTCGGAACGGGATGCTTGTCCGCGGTCGGTTCGTGAGAGAGGAGGCACGGAATCTGGACGCCATCGCCTTCGACGAGACGGGGTCACTGAAGCCGAGCACGATGTCGTCGACACGGCGACTGTCGACCGCGTCGACGACGATGCACTCGCGCTGGCTGCGGCCGTCGAGAGCGACTCTGAACACATGACCGCGCGGGCTATTGCGAAGCCGCCAACGAGCGAGACCTGACCGCTCCTGACGTATCCAGCTTCGTGCGCTGAAAAGCACGCGGCCTCGGATCGAGGTCGCCGATCTTGTCGAACCCATCGGTCGGTGAGAGACAGGGCGTCACGAAACGTATTCGAGGGACGGATTAACGAGTGTGGGGGCGCATATCACACACATGGCGTATCAGTTCGAATGTGCGGCCCCAGACTGCGTGTTCCTAATTCGGGCTGCGGACGAAGAAGAGGTCATCGCACAGGTCCAACGGCATTCTGAGGAACAGCACGAGAAGTCTCCGCCACCGACGGACGTAATCCGCGAGCGAATGGAGACCGTCGACGTCGAGTGAGACTCCTGAATTCAATCCTCGTCGAGCCAGGCACGGCGAAGACGCTCGACTTCTTTGGGGGTGACGTCGTCACGCTCGATAGCGATCTCGATGTCGGCGTCAGTGACTGCGCCACGCTCAAGCACGCGTTGGAAGATATCCTCGACGACAGTGGCCGTCTCGTCACCGTCGACCGAACGTCGGCTGTCACTGCTTTCGACGGTCCCCTCGAACGTGATTACGTCGCCGTCCGCTGCTTCCGCAGGAAGTTCGACCGTGTACTCGAGAGTAGCGTCTCCCACCGAATCAGCGGTATCCCAGTACACTGTGACGGTCCCGTCGTCCCGGTCTACGGTAACTGGTTCAGGGGAGACGTCGATATCGGCGATCCCACCGTCGACTGTTTCCCTGAGAATCATCCGATTGCGAATGTCCCGGAGCGAGACAGTCACCGGAATCGTCTGGCCAGGTGAGATGTAAGAGCGGTGGATCGTCCGCGTCACAGCAGCGTCGACCGCAGCTGCACTACCAGGTAATTCTGCGGCTGTACTCGTGCTGGATTGCCCCAGTCCGCCATCTCGTTTCACAACCCGTGCCCAGACGACGAGTAAGCTCGGGAGGACGAACACGCTGGCGAGGAACGAGAGAACGATCGTCAGCGCGGTGATGAGGCCGAACGACTGAAGGAACGGCAGGATCGCGACGAGCAACACGGCGAATCCACTAGCAGTCGTCGTCGCACTCGACAGCAACGCACCTCCGGTCCCGGTTACAGTCTCGTGTAACGCAGCTGGAACCGTCTCGGCTTCGGTGAGTTCCTGATTGAACCGCTCGCTGATGTGGAGGCTGTAGTCGACGCCGAGCCCGATCGTGAGTCCGGTAATCATGCCGGTGACGATGTTGAACGGGATGTCCAGCAGCGCCATCGTCCCGAGCACCCACGTCAGGGTGAATGCGACAGGGACGATCGTGACGACGCCAAGTGATGCGCTCCCTTCGGTGAGCCGGTAGGCTACCGCGAGGACGACAACCACCGACAGCAGCGCAACGACGAGACTCAGGAGTGCCGTTTCCGCGAGCTGGTCGGCCGTGATCTGGTTGACGATGACGTCACCGGTCGCGATGACGGAAACGCCCTCCCCGTCGGCGTCGCCGGCGATCCGCTCCATCTGGTCGCGGACGACATCGTCGTCGACGCCGCTGTCAATGGTCACGACCATCCGGACAGCCTGATACTCGCCGTCCTCTCGGTGGACGACGTCGGCGGCTTCCTCGGGTGCGACCCGGTAGAGCTCGTCGTAGACGGCGGTTACGTTTTCGTCGGGGTTACCGTCGTCGTCGGTGTCGGCGGTCGACAACGTCCGGTTGAACGACTCGTTGTCCGCTGCGACGCGGTCCATCACTGTGACCGGGTCGGTCACTGCGGCTTCGCCGTCGGCGTACGTCTCCGTCGACGACATGTCGCTGGCGTTCGCGCGTGCCGCGTCGAGCCTGTCGAGTGTCGCGGGGTCGGTCACGTCGCCCCTGACGAGTATCGTGGCGGTGGTGTCCTGTCTGACGAAGTCCCGGTCGAGCGTATCGATCGCCGTCTCCGCCGTGTACGTCCCCGGTGCAATCGGGTCGGGGAGGTCTTTCAACCAGTCGTCGGGATCCTCTGCGAGGAAGTCTGACTGTTCGAAGCTGGCTTCGATATCTGTCGCTCCGTACGCACCTGTAGCGCTGACGAGGAGCGCGACGGCGATGACGACGTAGGGAGCCTTCGTCGCGAGCGTCGTACCCGTATCCAGGAGGCGATTGATCAGCCCGCCCCCGGCTCCGACCGCAGGTTTCACTCGGTCAATTCCCCGGCGTTCGAGCAGCCCGTCGAGCTCGACTTTCAGCGCCGGAACGAGCAGGCCGAAGACGAGAAGCGTTGCCACGATGCCGATGGCGCTGACGACGCCGAGTTCGCGGAAGACCCCGAGCGGGCTCGTGAGGTTCGAGAGGAAGCCGATGACGGTCGTCGTAGTGACGTAGACGAGTGCGATCCCGACGCTCCCGAGCGCGACAGCCATGGCACGACTGGGCGGTGTTTCGCTGGATCCGCGGGCTTCGCGATATCGCATCACGACGTGGAGACCGTAGTCGATAGAGAGGCCGATCAACAGGACGAGTACGACGATGAACGGCTGGCTGAACGCGATGTCGAACCACCCCATCGCACCGAATGTCCACACCAGAACGAGCGCGATCCCGAGGAGGCCGAGCAGTACGTCGAGCAGGTCACGGTAGACGACCACGAGCACGAGCAGGACGAACGCGACGGCCAGCGGGCCGACCAGCAGGACGCTGTCGATCATCGAATCCGTAATCTCCGTCGAGACGACGCCATCACCGTAGACCAGGATGGACATCGAGTCGTCGTCCGGTGCCAGATCCATCGTGGTGGCCTGTGCGTCCTCGATCTCCTCGGGTGCGTCACCGGGTGCGAACGACCCGCCTGCGGACTCCTGGGTCACGACGAGTAGCGTCGCGTTCGCCTCCGTCGATCCCGGTTCGTAGTAGTCGGGCATGAAGGCGAGTGCTCGTGCCGACTGGTCCGAATCTCCGCCCAGTACGTCCGCGACGACGGTCTCGACTTCCGAATCGTTCAGCGACCGGAGTTCCTCGGTCTGATTCTCGAGTGTGGGGTCGAGGTCCGCTAACTCCCGCCTGTCCTCGGCGAGGATCGCGTACTCGTCTGCGAGAATCTGTTCCGTGACGTTCCTCGTACTGTCTCCCGTCTCGTTTCGAGCCGCAGCCGTCGCAGTTCTGTCGGTCGTCGCGTTTCCGTCACTCGATCCCCGTCGCTCCTCGGCAGCGTCTGCGAACAGAGCGTAATCCTCCTCCGTGAGGGTCACTGACGTGTTGGCGTCGACGGCATCGAACGCTGGTCGGACGCTCGCGTTCGGGTTGCTCGCGAGCGAATCGAGGGCACCCGCGAGCTCAGCCTCTGTCCTAGCCAATTCGCGTTCGCGAGTCTGGAGCTCAGCGGCCCGGTCGTCGCGGATCGCTGCGGTCGCGACGAGGTTCGCGACACTTCGGGTAGAGCCGTTCTCGACGAGTGTCTCGTTGACTGTTTCGTTGGTCCTGAGCGCCTGTTCGTATTCGAGGATCGAAACGAGAGTCTCCTTATCGAGGACGTTGTCGTCTCGTACGATGACCTGTGCTGACGTCGTGTTCGCCGTTCCGCTAGAGAAATTCGCGTCGACGTAATCGAGGGCGTCGGCTTCGTCGGCATCAGTCTGGAACTGGTCGAGCGACGTCGAGCGGTCGACCATTGGCACTCCAGCGGCGACGATCGCGGACGCGATGAGCATGACCGCGATGACGAGCCGAGCACTGTCCGTGATCCACTCGCCTGTGTCGACCATTACCGAAGACTCACCTCCGGTTTCGAAGACGTGGACGAGACACGAGACACAGCAGTTGCCACGTCACGCTTGCCGCGAGACGGTTTTCCGTCAACAGAAGCCCGGACGACGGGAAACTGAGAGCACGGTCCTATCGGCACGCATTCGTGGAGTATCGACATTAGGTGTCTGTACACTCCTGGACCGGTTAGTGATCAGTACGAATCGTCGAGGCGCATCCTAATATATTCGCAACTACCGCTATTATAAGCGATCCGTTAGGGTGACCTACCGACGATGCCACACGCGAAGCTCGCGATCGATCTCCCAGCTCACACCTGGATCGGTGACCTCTCAACAACGTATCCGGAGGTAGTGTTCCAGGTCGTCACGAGTATCCCAGGTGACGGAACCGGCATCGGACTCGTCCGACTCGTTGCAGCCGACCCGCTGCCTATCATCACCGACGTTCAGGCTCGTGACGACGTCGAGGACCTCGAGCTGCTCTGGAAACACGACGACGAAGCGCTCCTCCAGATACAGACAGCGAATCCGCTCCCGCTTCTCCCGGTCTGGCGGGCCGGCGTGCCGCTCAAGATGCCCTTCGACATCCAGGACGGGGAGGCCGCGTGGGAGGTGACGACCTCGACGAGTCGGCTCTCGAGCCTCCGCGACCACCTCGACGATCTGGGCATCGGGTTTTCTATCGAGTACGTTCGAGAGATCGATGCGAGCCAGGCCGACCAATTGCTAACTAACCGCCAGCAAGAAGTGCTGATGGCCGCCGTCGAAGCCGGTTACTACCGCGCACCACGGGAATCAACGTTAGGTGACGTGGCGGAGACGCTCGGTATCGCGAACGCAACGTGTAGCGACGTACTCCATCGTGCCGAGGGCCACGTCATCCACTGGTTCGTCGAGGAGCACATGGAAGCGTGAGCAACGCCGGACGATCCGTAGTCCCACGAAGAGAATGGGTTCCCCTTCGATCAGGCGACTCCTGCATCTCTCAAGCGGGAACGCTATCGTCACTCGACGAAGCCCTCGTCAGCAAGTATGTTCAGGTGCTTTCGAACGGTCTTCGGAGCGGTCCGTGCATCCTCAGCCGCCGCATCAGCCGTGACAGGGCTGCACATGTGTGCAACGGCGTGTCGAATGCGTTCGTCGGGCGTCGTTTCAGATTCCCAGTCCTCTCCGGCGCCACGGCGACGTCTACGAACACCTCTGGCGGGCTTCGGTTGGTCATCTCGCAAGGTCCAGCGGAATATCGTTCACTGTCGCACGCCTGTAGTCAGTACCTCACAAGGAGTCGTCAGTTAACCTGTTCTGAGACGCTCTCCCCGCCAGAACGACGTTCGGACGGGATTCTCGCACTCTGGAGGAGCGTCGATACCTTCCGTGTCATCTAATCGTCAACAATATATAATAATTCAGATATAGGTTCGGAAGCGTACTAGGTTGTGCAATGGTTCCAATTATCATGATAGATTCGGGCACAGAGGTAGCAGTCGGTGATCGAGCTGTGCTCAATTTCGAGGTGAGCGCGTGATGGCGTCCACGACAGCGCGCGGATGCACTCGCGACGGAGCAGGTCAATCCAGCCTCGACCGGGGGGGGGGTGAGCTCGAATGAACGGCATCGATGGCGGTACCGCGTTGGTTTCAGGCGCGGCCTCGGGCATCGGACGCGCGACTGCACAGCGATTCGCGGAGGAGGGTGCGAGCGTCGTCGCCGCCGATATCGACGTGGACGGCGGCGAGGAGACCGTCTCACAGATCGAATCCGAGGGCGGCGAGGCGACGTTCGTCGAGACGGACGTAACCGACGAAAGCGACCTCGCCACGGCGGTCGAAACGGCCGTCGATACGTACGGGGGCCTCGATTTCGCGTTCAACAACGCCGGTATCGAGGGCGACCAGGTCGGCTTCTCCGAACAGGACAACGCGAACTGGAACCAGGTCCTCGATATCAATCTCAACGGCGTGTTCTTTGCGATGCGCGAGGAGATCCCGGCCATGCTAGAAAGCGGCGGCGGGGCCATCGTCAACACGTCCTCGATCGCCGGCATTCTCGGATTCCCCAACCTGAGTCCGTACGTCGCCAGCAAACACGGGGTCGTCGGGTTGACGAAGACGGCTGCCGTCGAGTTCAGCAGCGAGGGTCTCCGGGTGAACGCGGTGCTTCCGGGGGTCATCGACACACCCATGGTCGCCCGTTCGGGCGAACAGGATCCCGAATCGACGGAGCAGACGATCGCCGGAATCCCCGCTAGCCGACTCGGTCAGCCGGAGGAGATCGCCTCCGCGGTCGTCTGGCTCTGCTCCGAGGACGCATCGTACGTGACCGGACAGCCCCTCCCCGTCGACGGCGGATACTCGATCCAGTGACCGATAGTCTGCAACCAGGGAAAAGGTAACCCACATCCACTCCCGTCACTGATGTGAAACCCGTTCCAGTCCCGATTTTTGTCGGTGCTCTCGTCGATTTTCACTTCGAACACGGGGTAAAATTTGAGAGCAACCGACGTCGCTCCGGCACCACTCCCTCTACTCGTCCGGGTTGACGGGTTCTTCGTCGAACGAGGCCGATTTGGATCTGGTTTTGCTATCGTTGCCCACGCGCTCTGTACCGAGTGCATCCGTCTCAGAATACGCCTCTTTCGGAGAATTTCACGATCGCCGCTTCAGGTATTGTCCCATGCCCGTCGCGTCGTATGCATCGCAGTCCACAAGATGATGAACGCGCTGACTGGATGGATGGCCCCGACGAGTGATCCAAATAATTCTGAGGTTACGTATTGTACCTCGATCAGGAGAACGAGTCCAACTGGGAGTAATTTAAGTCCACGTGGCACCCGCCCGATTAATGCGAGCGGAAACAGTCCAAGAGGGAGATACTGGAAATAGTGGACGAAATCCATGTGCTGGGCCCAATTCGCCGGGTCGACGAAGACCGCCATTCCAGCAAGATATACTTGAATGGCGACGCAAATAGTGAACAGTCCGGAAATCAGGACGTAACCGTTCCGTGCCCATCGGACTCGTGCAGACAGTGGTTCACCGTCTATCGCGGCTGTCCCGGTAAAAGCATCACTTAAAGACGTCACAAACCATCACCGATTGACATTTTACGTTGATGTTTGCTGTGAGGGAGATGGTTATCAACTTTTTGACCGTCTTCGCTATCTTGTTTCGAGGCGAGAATCCCGCCGTTCACGGCGGGGAGGATGTCACCTATAGATTCGTTCTGGACTCCTGATTAATTAGCTATCTTTATCCTGCAGGACAAATTCAATATATTCAATAATCTAGCAAATCCCGTGGGATTTTAACAGGCCTATTGTATATTGCGTACGATGACGACGGATCGTAACAGCGACGAAACAGTTGATCTTCTCCAAGACGAACGTAATCGGGCTATCTTGAATATCCTTCACGAGACGAGCGAGCCGCTTTCAGTGGGCTCATTGGCCGAAGCACTCGTCGATCGCAATCACAGCATTCTCAGTGCGGCGGAGTACGAGGAGACGCTCGAACAGATCAGTATCTCGCTGCATCACAATCGACTACCGCGACTATCGGCAGCTGGACTCGTTGAATACGACCCCCAAGAGAATACCGCCACGTTCAGTGCGACCGACATTGAGGCCGAGTGGCACAACATCGAGATGATCGAGGAGGCACTGACTACGCTTCAACCAGGCGATGACGGTACCGACGATATCGGCGTCATCACCGGCCGCACTTCGGTTCTCGAAGCTGGTCAATCGATCGCTGACAGCGCCAGCGAGGAGTTGTTCTGTATGTATACCAGCGATGAACTATTCGAAGAGGACTGTATGCGCAGTCTCCAGGAAGCCCTCGACCGTCGCGTGGAGATCTACGCTGGATCGAGGGACGAAGACGTACTCGAGTTCTATCAAGAGCGTCTCCCAGAGGCAACGCTGTGGGAGCCACAATTAGACTGGATGAACTCGGAATCTACGGAACCCAGGATAGAGTGGCTGATACTCGCAGATCGGGAACAAGTAGCTCTTAGTATACGGAACGCAGACAACGATGGTAAGGGTGAGCAAGCACGTGCCATTGTCGGTAACGGTTCAGACAATCCTTTCGTCGTGCTCGTTCGAGAGCTTCTGGGACCCCGGCTCGACCATCTTGACTTCCAGAGCGAAGACTTCCGCGACCATCTCCCGTTCTAAGAATGGACAATAATTCTACCAGTGGCGGTGACGATAGATCGGCATCGCTCACCGAGTACACGTACGAAATCGGGAGAGACGAGGCTCCAAGCGTTGCCGTTGTTCGTACAGTCTGTGCACTCACAGATACTGAACCGACGGATCTGGAGCCGCTCTACGAGACAATTGATCCAGAAGGCCTGGACGGTATCTTCACGGGAGCGAAGGATACCGCAGGACCGAAATCACTCTCGTTCGAGTTCGGTGGCTGTGACGTCACAGTGACGTACGACGAGATTCGAGTCTCTCTTCCTGACGAAGGGACTCAGTCGTAATTTGTCTGCCCCCGGTCAGGTGCGGGGCTCGCCTGATAGTGGCCTCGCTGAGTTCCAGTGGCCTCCAGCGCCGTCAGTGACACTGGACGGCATTCTCGCTGCCTTCGTGGCGGCTCTGGCTGTCTGTGCGGACGAATCCGAACTCGAGCGACTGCCGGCAGGTCCACCGCGAGGCGCCGCGGAGCTACCGATGCAGATGGTGTCCCGGAGTGGGACCTGACTGGTGTATCGTAGAAATTGAAGCTATGTACCCATCGAGGGGCACCTCGGGTGCCCCTCGAATGTATCATTGCGCTCAATTTCTCCTATAGCTCACGCGCTGGGGCGACGCGGGAGTCGGTCCACTACGACGTTGTCGACCCGTCGGAACGAGGGCCCGTGGTGGCCGGCAACGGAAGCAGTCGCTCGCTGCGAGTACGGATACCGGCTTCGTGGCAACTAGCGTCGTACGTTTCGAACTCGCAACTCTCACCCGTCCGGTGATGCTGGGTGGGCGGCCTGCGACTCTCGATGCAAGATTCCTGTCAGACAGTTGCACCGTGACTCAGTGGATCGGCTATATCCGGACAAGGTTAATATAGTCTGGAAATTAATTATATATTGATTAGATAACTTCGATTGCAGCACAAATTGATAAGTCAGTGAAACCGGGAGAGAACGTCCTCGTCCTCAGTTCCGAGTTTGGGGTGGACGACGAGCCCGTTTGTCTGGACCTGCTCACGGTCGAACAGCCAGCCTCGGAAGCGATGCTGGCAGTGACAGTGACGGAGTCGCCGGACGACCGGATTCAGCTGTGGCACCAACACGCCGACGCTGCTCCTGCAGCGGCGACACTGATCGACGTCGATACGTCGACGCGGTCAGCCGCGTCCCGCTCGACAGCCGATGAGGTCCATCAACTGTGCGAAACAGCGTCAGTACGGACCGCCGATTCGCCAGCAGACCTCACTGGACTCGGCGTCGAGATCACGAACGCACTCGACGAGCTGACGGCCGAGAACGAGGAACGGCAACTCGTCGTCTGCTTCAAATCGCTGACGCCGCTGCTCCAGTACGTCTCGCGCGAGGAACTGTTCAAATTCGTTCACCTGGTCACAGAGCGATTCACTCAGGCCGGCGCTGTCGCGCATTTCCACATGGATCCAACCGTCCACGACGAGCAGACGATCGCGACGTTTCTCCACCTCTTCGACGTCGTCGTCGAACTCGACGACGGCGAGTGGACACTCAAACGGTGAACCGCCGTCCCCCTTCTCTCCCCGTCGCCGATATCCATCGCAATTGTATTGATTTCATAATATATATTGGTACCAAAGGATATTTAGCCGCGAATCAGCGCTAGTTGATTGCCGGGGTCATCCCTAGTTGAGACAGAGCGTTTCCCTGATCGCTGTGTGTTCCATCAGGCGCCGTGGGGACAGTGAACCGTAGTCGCCTGATGGACACAACGACAGGTCGTCTGCACCTCGACTCCCCCGAACCCCCCCCCCCCGACCCCGGCACCCTCCCACCCCATCGTTTCCGTACCGGACACTGTCCATCGCCAGTTGCTACTTCCCCTCGATCGCGGTCTCCGTTCAGTTAGAATCTTAAAAGCCCTATCGGTGCCCCAGAGTCGTCAAGTACTGATTATCAACAAAGAGACGCTTGCACGGTAAGAGCGTACACCAGTCTGACTGTACTATCGTAGAAATTGAACGTACTGACACACTCGAGGGACACCCGGGATGCCCCTCGATGTGTGAATAGTTTCAATTTCTACTATAGGTCCATCACTCATCGTCTTCCTCTGCAAGCTCAGGATGCTCCGCAACCACCTCCTCCAGCAGTTCATCGACTGTCGTCCCGTCAGCGTCTTCACGGTCAGCGTCGCTTGTCCCTGACGTCCTGTGTTCAGGAGCACAGTAACGTCTATCAGCTTCGAAGTTATGAACCGGACACGGACAGTGGATATGGAGGGTCACAGGGTCCTGATCCCGATCAGAGTGCTCGCCTAGACAGACACCTTCATCCCCGGGCCATCGAATCGGCCGCTCACAGAACTGACAGCGTCGGGTCATTACACGGGTATTGAGGCTGCGGATGAAAAATAGCCATCCAACTCACTCATCGGAATCCGCGGAGACGATCCGCACGTCGAGATCGAGCGGGTCGAGTCGGGCTCTCACCGCCTCGAAGAGTTCTTCGCCGGTCACCCGTTCCGCTTTCGTCACTGATCCGAAGGGGGACTCCACATCCTCGTGATAGGTTACGAAGTAGCCCCCCTCGTACCGGTCGAATACGCCGGCAACGTAGCTGTTCTCACCGGTGTACTCCGCGTCCCCAGACGCGGTGAGATACCCGGTCCGGTCTCCGCTTTCGTACACTTCCAACCGTGGTTCTTCAGTCATGTGTTCGTCCAGTCCGGAGTCACTCACTGACGTCCTGAACGTCCGCTTCATCGACCTCCGGGTGGCGAATCGCGGCCGCGTAATAGGCATCACGACTGGACTGTGCGAACCCGAGTGCCCCTTCGGCCGCCACACGTCCGTTCTCGATGGCCGTCGTCGGTTCAAGGCCCCCCAGCAGAGCACAGCATTCGGTCGCACAGTCGACCCGCTCCTGTGCCGCGTCGAGCGCCTCGAGGAGTCGTTGCGGTCGGGAAATCAGTTCCGCGGCGTCAGCCGCAACGCCAATTGAACTCATTCCAACGCGCGTTACCGCCGCGATCTGACCGGTTTCGGGGACCTGTTCCTCGTTCAGGACGTGGTCTCGGACAGTCTCGAACGCTTCGACGGCGTCGTCCTCGGCTGTACCCCCGCGTCGGATCTCGCGACGGATCCGTTTCCGATCCGGTTCAGGGAGCCCCTCGGCGGTGGCCGCCACACAGTATTCGGGAACGCGGACAGCTTCCGGCGACTGAACCAACCGCAACCCGTCAGGGAGGGCTCGGTCGCCAGCGGGTCGCGCTTCTCGCTGCACGTATGTCTGTCGTTGATACGCTCGACGGATCCAATCAGCCTCGACGGCGTCGGCGGCCGAGTACGTTCGCGGGGACTGATCGAGCACCTGGCTCGGAGATTGGTTCGGTCGGTGACCGCCGGACTCGATCGGCGGGTCTGCTCTGATGTAAGTCGGCCCTGTCGGGGCCGCGTCGTCGACCGTTCGTCCGCCCCGATAGCCAGTCCCGTCCTCGTGCGACTGCTCGATCAGCGTCTCCGCGAGCGACGCTAACTCCGACGCTTCGTCGATGTGCTCGAGCCATCGATCCGGGAGCGACTCGGCACCGAACCGCGCGCCGGCTATCGCGCCGGCGATCGCACCGACTGTATCGGTGTCGTTGCCACGGTTGACCGCGTTCACGATAGCGTCCTCGGCTGAATCAGCGGAGAGGCCATCGTACAGGGCCGTCTGAAGGGTGTCGATCACGTACCCTGACGGCGAGGGATCGGATGGTGAGAGGTCACGGAGCTCGAACAGGGCATCGCAGAGTTCGTCCGGGGCCTCGGGGTGTACCTCGCGACTCACCGATTCCAGTGCAAGGGATTCACCGTGGACGAGGGCGGCCAGCACGCCGTTCAATACGAGGCAGCCGTACGTACACCGCGGATCGGCGTGCGTGATCGCGGAGGAGCGCTTGCTCACGAAACCACGGACGGATTCCAGTCCATCGTAAGACAGTGCATAGGGGGCACACCGCATGACACTCCCGTTCCCCGCGTTTTTCCCTTCCGGCCGCTCTTCCCAGACCTTCGCTCCGGCCCGGTCCCAGGGGGCACCGGCTCGATAGGTCCGGATAGCGTCAGCCGTCATCAGCCCGATATCGAACGGATCGGACTCGTACCACTCGAGGAACCGTCGTGCGACGTCCTCGCCGTCGAAGCCGCCCCTGTCGGCCAGACTCCGGGCGACACAGAGGGCCAGTTCCGTATCGTCGGTGATCGTTCCCTTCGGCTTCCCGTGAGTCCCGTGCGCGATCATCTCGGTGACGCGACCGTGTTCGCGCTCAATCCGGTCCGCCGAGGAGAACTCCACCGGTCGACCGAGCGCGTCCCCACACGCCAGGCCTAATAAACAGCCTTTCGCGCTCTCGACGACGCTTTCGGATGCCATACCGGCGAATCAGGTGGTGTACAATTATGCGTTATGCTGGGGTAACCGAACTCCAGCAGGGAACTGCAATCCACCCAGTGTGCCTCCAGTGGGTCACTATATCAAAACCTGTCACGGAACGGTCCTCCAAGAACTACCGACGTGGACGCTGTATCCCCAAACGACGGGGTCTTCGAGACTGTATCGCAGACAACATGACGTGAGTTCTATACACCCACGAATCTGAAGACGGAGCCGCAAGTATCAATAAAAACCGTCGCATTGCGTTGACATAGTATATGACGAACGTCCTACCGGCTGTTATAGACGTGTTCTCTCCCTTTGCGGCCGGTCTGTTCTTGACCGGGAATCTGTTGGGCCTGGTGTTATACGGGTCTGACAAATCCTGGTTGTACGCCACCGCTGTCAGTCTCCTCTTCCCGGCTGCAATTAACTGCCAGATTTTCTTCAGTCAGTACCTCAATGGCAGCCTCACTATCACAGGGTACGCGGCCACCCTGGCTGGTGTCCTCGCCCTGTGGCTTGTCACCGGGGGCGTTCTCTTTGTCGGCAGCCCGCTTCTGGCGGGGACTGGCCACTTGCTCAAGCTCGGTTTTCTCACCGTGACGCTGCCCAGGCGGGTCGTCGACCGATACCGCAGCGGCCGTGACTCCGACGGAACCGGACCGAGCGGCTACCACGGGCCGGCCGGACCGAATCCCACAACGATCGCCGACCTGAAAGACAAGAACAGCGCTCAGGGCACCCGGCCGCTCGTCGAGATCTCCGTATCGGTTCCTTCGATCACCGGACTCGACACTGACATCGGCCGCCGATTACCCTCCCCTCTCGGCCCCGGCTTCGATGTGTCACGCAGTAGCATCGAGGAGAGCCTGCGCCGCCGGTTGATGCAGCGCCACCGCTTACCTGGTGTCACCAGTACCGACGAATCCTAAGAGCACTTGACTCTCGTCGAGTCGAAATACAATGTACGTAGCGCTTCCCGAACCTGAATTCGCTCGTATCCGCACCTGTTCTCCAGAGGCCGTACCTGATGCAGTAGAACCGAATCCGTCAGACGTCATCGACTCGATATCGGTCGAGGGAGGTGGACAGATCGACGTGAGAAACGAGAGAGGGAAATTATACGCGGAGCAGGCGCAATACCACGGCCTGAAGGCCGTGGATACGCGCCGTCACTCAGTTCCACGTTCCACCGATACCGACAGGCCGGATATTCCACGCCAAACACAGTACGATGCTGGAGACGACCCGCACCTACGTCGCACGCATCACGAACTACCAACAGGTTCGTGACGACCTCGACCAGTGCGGGTTCTCCGCCTCGAAACTGTGGAACGTCGGACGCTACTACATCCAAGGCCGGTGGGACGAAGACGGCGAGATACCCGACGAAGCCGAACTGAAAACAGAGTTGAAAGACAACGAACGCTATAGTGACCTGCATTCTCAGTCGAGTCAGCGAGTTCTCGAAGAACTTGCTGAAGCGTTCACCGGGTGGTACAACTCCGACGACGGCAATAACCCGCCGGGCTATCGGAAACGTGGCGATCGACACCCACGCTCCACCGTGACGTGGAAACAGAACGGTATCAAACACGACGCCAAGCACAACCGCGTTCGTCTCTCGAAAGGCTGGAACCTGAAAGACGGACGGTCGGATTTCATCCTCGCAGAATACGAAACCCGACCCGACGTACAGGTGGAGAACATTCAACAGGTGCGTGCCGTCTGAACGGCGACGACTGGGACCTCCACCTCGTCTGCAAGAAACAGATTCCCGTCGAGGACGCCCCCGGCGAGAAGGCGGCGGGGATCGACCTCGGCATCAGCAATTACCTCGCTATCGACTACGAGGACGGCCCTCGGAGTTGTATCCGGGGAACACGCTGACAGAGGACAAACACTACTTCACCCGCCAGGAGTACCAGACCGAAGGCGAAAACGGCCCGTCGAAGCGAGTGCGGAAGGCTCGCCGGACACGCTCCCGACGCAAAGACCACTTCCTTCACACCCTCAGCAAGCACGTCGTTGAGCGGTGTGTCGAAGAAGACGTGGGGAAGATAGCGGTTGACGCCCTTAGCGACATCCGCGAAGACGACAACGGCGATTCGCGGAACTGGGGCGCGTCGGGGAACAAGACACTCCACGGATGGGAGTTCGACCGATTTGCCAGTCTCCTCGAATACAAAGCCGAGGAATACGGCATCCTCGTTGACCGGGTAGACGAAGAAAGCACCTCGAAGACGTGTTCGTGTTGCGGGCAGATTCGGGATAGCAACCGGGTGGAGCGTGAGCTGTACGTCTGCGAGTCGTGCGAGACGACGATGAACGCAGACGTGAACGGTGCGGTGAACATCCGTAGAAAGATAACTCAGAGTCCCCCGACCGGGGATATGAGTAACGGCTGGTTGGCACAGCCCGGAGTCTTCCTGTTCGACCGCGAGAGCGGACGGTTCACACCGAGAGAACAGGGAGTCTGCAAACCGTAATCTCCCAACGCTCGGGATTCCTCCGGCTTTAGCTGGAGGGGGATGTCAACGAGGCGATGCCGGCTAACGAGAGCTGCGAGCAATACTCGAGTGTAGAGTGAACTGCTCCGGTTTCGGATCGATCGTGAAGAAAAAGTTTTGATATGATAGTCGAGTACAGCGTGGAGTGAGAATGTCGGTGGAGTCGTCGTTAAGCGTGACCTTTGCGACAGCACTCGTCTCTGATGATAAGGCACGTGTGAGCACGGGGCAAATCGCAGAAGACGGGGGTGTGGTGTAATGCCAGCGTTTCCGCTGGACTGGGATGAGCTCCGTGATGAGTGTGCCCGTCGCGACGAACGACAGTGCCAGGTTTGCGGATCGTCTGAGGGGGGACTCTATGTCGTGTCTGTCGATGGGGACTTCGGGATGACGTCCCTGGAAACGCGATGCAGAGACCATTGCCCAGAGGAGTGGCTGGTAAGTCGGGCACGGGTCGACGGGGAGAGCATGACCGTAGAACAAACGGCGTCGTGTCGTGTTGAGCGAGTGGACGACGTTTCACTGCTGCGGCTGTGGCTTCTTGGATCACCGGTCGGAGACACACGATACCCGGACACCGGCGGGTATCGTGGCTTTCTGTATCCATGGGGACTGGTACAGTTCCTGCTCGGGATCGCAGTGGCGGGCGCGATCGGGATAGTCCCAGTGGTAGTCGGAATTACCGTGCTTGGTAGCGATCCCGCGATTTACGTCGTCGAAGACGTGTCGACAGATGTTAGTGTACTGATTGTCTGGGCTGTGTTTTCGCTGGTGTATCTCGTCTATCTGCTTCGACGGGACTACCTGGATGGGCATTGGCCAGGTGTACGGTGGGTGCCGATGAACGAGGCCGTACTTCACCGATATGCGGAGGCAGTCGTATTACTCTGCGTCGGTGGAGTGCTGTTCGCTGTGAATGTAGCGGGATTCGGCGGATTGCTGTTCCGTATCGCGGGAGAAGTCGTATTCGTTCTGGGACTGGCACTGACAGTACTGCGGATGAATTACGTGACGATACGGGGGCTGGCGTTCGACGAATTCGAGGGCCTGCCTTTCGCGTGGGAGTGGGGAATGCGCGCATCGGCGCTCCTTGTACTCGTCGACGTGAGTATCGGGACTATCGCGCCGTTCGGAGTCGTCACTGCGATACCAGTGCTGATCGCTGTGGGATTCGGCCTGCGCGCACACTTCGCAGGAATTCGCTGGAAAGACCCACGCGAGCACGAAGACATCGGCACTATCACGGGATCTCGCTGGTCCCTCTCACGATGGCGGCACCGGAGTAGTCGAGTTCTCTTCACACTCCTCGAGCTCATCGGGCGAACGCGCGAGAACGACCGAGCGGAGATAGACGACGAGTGACCAGCCTCGTTCAGGGGGCTGCCAGGCTCAGGAGGAGCGTCGGAATCCAGCTCTGAGCGAGGAGCACTATAGTAGAAATTGAAACTATTCACACATCGAGGGGCACCCCGGGTGCCCCTCGAGCGTGCCAGTGCGTTCAATTTCTACTGCTCTATTGAATCCACGGACGGCGTAGGGATCTCTCCTTGATTGCTTGCTCGAAGTTGTAGACTGCGGCGGTGAGCACGAGTTCACGAAACTCTCGGTACCAGACGCCCGGTCTGACAGCGGAGCCGTATAGGCGTTTGATGGCCGAGAATGCGCTCTCGGCCATCCAGCGTTGCCCGTAGCGGCGCTGTCCAACCGTGCGTTGTGAGCGTGGTCGTAGTGGGCGAACAGCCGGTGTTTGATTACTGGCCGGACGCCGTCTGAACGGAGTGCGTCCCGCAGTGATTGGTCGTCATAGCCGTTGTCGCCGGCGAGACTCTCGATTTTGTCGGTCTTGCACAGCGCAACCCGACGGCCTACTTGGGTGTCGTGGGGCCAGTGTGCCGAACAGTGGACGTTGAGGACGGCACACGACTCCGTATCGACCAGCGCCGTCGTTTTCAGGCGTTTGTATGTCGCGATTCGACCGCGCGATGTAGTGGCTGGATGCCGCTTGGCGATCAACAAACGTGGCATCCAGCGTGCCGTAATCGCCTGGATCGCAACGGGCCGCCGAACGGTCGAGCAGTTGGCGCCAGATGCGGGTCGGCACCCGCTCGAAGGACCACTGTTGTACTCGCACGCTCATCCAACGAGCCCGGCCTCACTCCGTTCGGCCGGACGCCACAGCGTCGAGGGTGCCGGAAACGCGAAGCGAGCCAACTGCAAGGCGGCGCGCACCCGATCCATCTCACTGACCCAATCGACGATTTCCGCGTCGCTCGCACTCATGTGGACACGAAGAAAATGTAGCGTCAGATGCTTCCAGCCGGCAAAGCCGTTGCCAGCCGGGTCGCTTACCACCGCCGTGGGGCTGGCAGCACGCGCTTTCGAGCTAGCGACGCCGCTTGCTTAATGAAGCGGAAGAGGAGTTGAGGCACATTCACCTCTCCGCTTCGACCTTCACAGCGACGTTATCCTGCCGCCGTCCTCGGGTTCAATAGAGCAATTTCTACTGTAGATACCGGGCTGGAAAGAGCTACCTTCGGGATAGCGGGAACGCACTGTGAACACCGGCAGTGAGTCTCACGAGTCGGTCTCAGAGACCGTCGTAGTCGGAAATCGTCTGTTCATCGACGCTTCGCTCGACTTCTTCGAGGGCCTGTTCGAAGTGTTCGGGACGGAGGAACAGGGTATCCTGTCGCTCCTCAAGTTCCGACTGAGGTGTGTTGCGGACGTACTCTCGCATCGCAATCATGCCGGCTTCCTCACAGATCGCCTCGATATCTGCTCCGACATAACCCCCAGTCTCTTGGGCCAATTTATCGAGGTCGACGCCATTTGTGAGCGGCTTGTCCTTGGTGTGAACCTCGAATATCCGGCGGCGAGTCTCCTCGTTCGGCTGAGGGACCTCGATTTGCTTGTCGAATCGACCGTGGCGTTTGAGCGCATCGTCGATCAGATCAGGGCGATTCGTGGTGGCGATGACCACGACGTTTTCCAGCGCCTCGAGGCCGTCTAGTTCGGTAAGGAGCTGACTGACGACTCGTTCGGAGACGTCGTTCGACTGGGTACCACCACTGCGCTGGCCAGCGATCGCGTCGATTTCGTCGAAGAAAACCACGGCTGGAGCGTTCGACCGAGCCTTGTCGAATACCTCTCGAACGCGCTCTTCGGACTCCCCAACCCACTTGGACATGATCTCGGGACCGTTGATACTGATGAAGTTGGCCTTCGCCTCGTTGGCGACGGCCTTCGCCAGTAACGTCTTGCCGGTCCCCGGCGGGCCGTACAGGAGGATACCACTGGCGCCATCATTATCCACCCGGTCGAACAAGTAGTCGTACTCCAGTGGCCACTGCACAGTCTCCTGTAGGGCGCCTTTTGTCTCCTCGAGGCCGCCGACGTCGTTCCACGAGACGGTAGGCACCTCGACGAAAACCTCGCGCATCGCGGAGGGTTCGACCTCTTGCAGTGCACGCTCGAAATCGTCGTCACGCACCTCCAGCGAGTTGAGGAAACGGGCGTCGATAGTATCGGATTCGATCTCTATTTCCGGCCGAATTCGGCGGACAGCGTTCATCGCGGCTTCCTTGACGAGTGTCTGGAGGTCGGCACCGACGAATCCATGCGTCACCTCGGCGTACTTTTCGAGATCGACAGCCGGTGTGAGCGGCATCTCTCTCGTGTGGATGTGGAGGACTTCGCGGCGACCGTCCTTGTCGGGCGCGTCGACCTCGATTTCGCGATCAAATCGACCCCCACGTCGAAGGGCGTCGTCAATCTTGTCCGGGCGGTTGGTCGCCCCGATGACTACGACGTCGCCGCGATCTTCGATGCCGTCCATCAGGCTGAGAAGTTGGGTGACGACCCGCTGGTCAGCATCGGTGTCCACCTCTTCGCGGTCGGAAGCGATCGCATCCACCTCGTCCATGAAGATGATTGCCGGCGAATTCTCCTCTGCCTCCTCGAAGATCTGTCGAAGGTGTTCGGAGGACTCGCCGACGTATCTCGACATTACTTCGGGACCGCGGATCGAATGGAGCGAGGCGTCGACCTCGTTGGCGACGGCCTCGGCGATCATCGTTTTGCCAGTCCCCGGCGGACCGTGCAAGAGGACGCCCTTGGGCGGCTCGATGCCCAGTGCCTGAAAGACCTCGGGATACTGCAGGGGCAGCTCGATCATTTCTCTGACTTGCTCTAGTTCCTTGCCGACTCCGCCGATGTCTTCGTACGTGATCGACCCGACGGAGTCGCCCTCGTCGACCGCGCCACGCTGCCGGTCACCCCCTTCGATGTCCGCCTTGGCGACGTCGATCTCCGTCGAGTTGGTGACGACCACCGGTCCTTCGGGGTCGGTCTCGACGAACTCGACGGTGACGTCCTGTCCAGGAGCGTTAGCAAGCTGGCCGAAGCCGAACTGAATAGTGGTTGACTTGCCTGCTTTAGCGGCTTTGCCCGTGAGCTCGTCGAGGACGTGAGGCCTGATATCTCCCTTGAAGTCGAACCTACCGGGCAACTCGACCGAGACGTACCGGGCCTCGTCGATGTCGAGTTTCGTGATCTCGACGGTGTCGTCGATATTCACGTCGGCCTCTTGACGGAGGTCACCGTCGATGCGGATGACTGGTTCCCCGCTGTCTCCGTCGTATCCGGGCCAAACGCGCGCTATGGCTTTTTCGTCGCTTCGGGGATTCTCGATGAGGATATAGTCGTTCTTTGAGAGGTTACGATGGGCGAGTTCCGTTTCAGGAATCGCAGCGAGTCCGCGGCCGGCATCCCGCTTCTCGATCGACTTGACGATCAGTGCCATTTTTACGTCATAAGTATGTATTTTTCTATCATAAATCCCGTGTTCCGACGTGACTGGAACGTTAGCGACCTCATCGCTACTGTAGTATACCTGTCCGAAGACTAGTACTTGTACTGCAGGTTGAAGTGAACCCGATCTGAATCGGGATCGGTGTCTTCACGGGGGCGATCGCATAGCTCCGGGCCTCGAACGGCCTGGTAGCGGTGTTACTCCAACGGGGCCCACCCAGTTCCGGCCTGCCAGTGATGCGGAGTTCTCTCCCGGACTCGTTACGGCAGACAGTTGGGTTGGGAACACAGTCTTGCAGCGGAAACGAGAGAACCCCCACTGCTTTACTACGGGAGGATGTCAGAACGTGGTGTCGAAAGATGCGGCGACAGACACGGTCAGATGTGGCGGCATCCCGGTACAAGTTCTGGAGCGTCGTCACAATTATTGGCTCGGCGTTGCTGTGGGTGACGTTCGAGCACCGCTATTCACTGGTCTTAGCGGCCGTCGGTGTGGCAGCAACGATCGTGGGAGGTACGCAACTGTATCGGCGGCGGTCCCGATCGCTAATCGAGGTTTGCAACCATCGCTTCGTCGATCCGGTCTATCACGAGGTCGAGATGACCGTCGCTCCGGTGGACGTTCATCCAGTAGTCGAAACGTTTTCAGAAGACGTCACCGGCAACGAAGAAGTCGAATCGGTGACTGTCCGTCCATCGCCAAATACCGAAGGTCAGGTCGTCGAACTCCAGCTGAACGGGGGTCGAATGTCGGCCTCTCTTGCGACTGTAATCTCGAAGAGCGACGGCACACCCAAACTCCGCACCCCGACGTCCGAAGACTACTACAGATTGTTCATCCAGTTTGATCTTTGAAGGCGGTCCGCTCGGCGTCGTGTCGTTCGAGGTGCGCGAGGACGTCTGGGAAGCGGTCCCTGACTAGGGCATCGACGAACTGGAAGCCACGGCCGAGTACGGCGTTCACGGGACGGGTGCCGATACTGTCCTCACTCAGACCCCGGCTGTCACGATCCACGAGATCGGCGAAAGTGACTTCCAGACCTCGCGGACGACGACGGCGAAGCCCGCTGTCTTCAATTGGCCCGACGCGGTGAGGCCGACTTCCTCATTACCGACGACCTCGGAGCGCTTCCGGAACTCCAACAGCTCACCGACGCTCGAGTCGCCATCTCACCGATTCTCCTTCGAGCACTGGTCAAGCGCGACCGCCACACGAATTCGGAAGCGGAAGACAAACTGGACGTAGTAGCTACCTCACGCGACTGGCTCGGTGCTCCTATCTACCGCCGTGCGAGAGGTCTCTTTGACGAGTAGGTCCCATCACGACAGCAGTAGCCGGTGTCCGTACCGCGAGAACACATCTGGTACGATGGCGAACCGACAGCGATGCGGTCTCGACGGTCGTCGGAAAGATCCCCGGGATTAGAGTACGAACAGTCCAGAAACGCTCTCCTGTTCAGTCGAGCCCCCGTCGTCTCTCGCTTCACCCTCAGCTGTCACAGTCCGTGGGCACTACAGAAACAGGGACCCGCCCCTATAGTGTGGAGTCGTCCTGCTCAGTACAGACCACCTTTTTCCCGCTCGGGTTCGCGCGGAGCGCGAACCGCTCGCGGCAAAAACGTGGGCGAAAAAGGTCGCCTCCGCCGTTTTCGACGGCTTCGGTGGTGAACCCCCTCGCTCCGCTCGGCGTATGCTGGACCGCGACCGGTGCTCACTATGCCGCTTCCACCTACCGGCTGTTACGTCCGCTTCGTCGCGATCCCTGGTGGCTATCGACGCTGTGGACGTTGAGCGTCGACTTCGAGAGGATCGCCTTCGTCGGATCGGTCCGCTGTCGCAGTTCACCAGCTACCGTTCGAGAATCAGGCCGAAAATCGTGAAGTATTGCGCTGTTCCTCCAGTAATGTGTACAATCGTTCATCGAAATCCATCAAGCCCGTTATAAAGAACTCAACTATTAAGCGGTCATCGTATCGAGTCCCAGACGTACGATTAGGATAGGCCATGACTGACCCGCAGCAGCCGAGACTGACGCCGATCGACGAGTGGGAAGACGAAGCCGAAGAGATGCTAGACGACGTCGAATACGACACCGATCTGGGTGTCAGGATGGCTCGCGACGCGATTCGCGTCTCAAACGGCGAACTAACCGACGCCGAGTTCCACGAGAAGTATCACGAGGAGGTGCTGGAGGAGTTCGGCGAAGACGAACGGCCGACGAAGCCGGCGGGGTTCGACGATGACTGACGGCGAACCCCACAGACGTGACGTACTGAAGGCCGGCGGGGCTGCCGCCGCCCTGGGGCTCGGCGGTGGCGGGTTCGTCCAGACGCTGGTCGAAAGCGAAGCGGACCAGGCGTCGAAGGCCGGTATCGAGAGCTTCGTCGGGGAGAACGACGTCGTCCAGACCGTCTGTTCACCCAACTGCAGGGGCAAGTGTCCGATCGACGTCCACGTCCGCGACGGGCAGGTGAAGAAAATCGAACCGCATCCGCCGGAGGACGAACAGTACAAGCGAGCCTGCGTGCTCGGACTGTCGCACACCCAGCGCGTTTACGATCCGACGCGACTGAAATATCCGATGCGGCGCGCGGACTGGTCTCCGGATGAACCGAACCCCGGCGGACGGGGACCCGACGCCGAGTTCGAGCGCGTCTCCTGGGACGAGGCTCTCGACCTCGTCGCCGAGAAGATGCAGTCGCTGAAATCGGAACACGGCGCGGAGAGCGTGCTCTTCCACGAGGGATCGGGGAACTACGGACAGACCGGCAAGTCGTTCAACCGGCTCGCCTCGCTGTTCGGTGCGACCCAGTCCATGTGGGGCATCGACACTAACGTCGGCCGCGGGTTCAACCGCGTCACCGGCACCGGCTTTTTCCTCCCGCCGACGAACGAGGCCGAGGACTGGGAGAACGCGAACACCATCGTCGTCTGGGGGTCGGACGTGTTCGCGAGTCAGTTCCAGATGGACGCCTCGAAGGTGCTCGACGCCGTCGAGAACGGAGCGAAACTCGTCGTCGTCGACCCGGTGTACACGACGACGGCGTCGAAAGCGGATCTCTGGCTACCCGTCGAACCCGGCAAAGACGTGCACCTCGCGCTCGCGATGATGCACACCGTCTTCGAGGACGAGACGTACGACGAGGACTTCCTCCGAAAACGGACGACCGGACCCTCGTTAGTCCGCAAGGACACCGGGGAGTTACTCAGGGCGAGCGACGTCTTCGAAGGCGGCGACGAGAAACGGGTCGTCGCCGTCGAACAGGGCAGCAACAGCCCGGTCGCACTGGAACCCGAAACCGGCGGCCCGTACGCGCTCTTCGGTGAGTTCATCGTCGACGGTATCGAGTGTGAGACGGCGCTGACGAGGCTGCGAGCCCACGTGGCGGACTACGCACCCGAACGGGTCGCCGAGAAGACCGGTGTCGACGCCGAGAACATCCGTACTTCGATCCGATGGCTGGCGACTCGCGGCCCCGGCGGCATCGCCCCGAGCTACGCGATCGGGCGGTACAAACACGGTCACGTCTTCGGGCAGGCGTACGCTATGTTGCTGGGGCTGACCGGCGACTACGGTCGCCACGGGAACATCCACGCCCAGCACTCCGGCGGTGCAACGCTCGCCGCTGGTGACTGGGCCGCTCCGGAAGACGCCGACCCCGGACCGTCGTTGGCCTTCCCGGAGTACCCCGACGCGATGATCGACGGCGACCCGCACGAGATCCGAGCCGTCTACTCCATCGAGTCGAACATGATGGGTAATCAGTTCCCGGACCGACGGCGGTTCCGAGAGGCCATCAGGAGCCTCGAGATGTACGTGGTCGCGGACATGCACCACACGGATACGGTCCAGCACGCCGACGTCATCTTCCCGGTCCCCCACTGGTTCGAACAGGAAGACATCGTCTCCGGCTGGGGGTCACATCCGCATCTCGGATACCGACGCAAGGTGCAGGAACCACTGTGGGAGACGAGAGACGACTACTACGCGATCCGTGGACTCGCGGAGCGACTCGGGTTCGGCGACCGATTCCCGGAAACGAAACGCGAGGTGCTCCGGGAACTCGCCAGCCGTGACGACGCGATCGACTTCGACACGCTGTTCGAGCAGGGGACGCAGAAAAAAGAGAGCGTCCCGATAGTCAAGTACACCGACGAGTTCCCCACGGAGACGGGGCGCATCAAGATGTACGACGACGACGCCCCGAGCGAAGAGGGCGTTACCTTCGACGTCCCGCGGCCGCTCGAAGACCGGACGGCCGAGGACTACGAGAAGGCCGACGAGCTCCCGCTGATGTTCATGCAGAAACACAGCCGGTTCCGCATCCACTCGCAGTACGAGATGCTGAACTGGGTGCGCGAGATCAACCCCGAACCGAAGCTAGACATCCACCCGAAGGACGCGAAGGCACGCGGTATCGAAGACGGCGATTACGTCCGGGTCTACAACGACCGCGGCGAGATGATCGTGAAGGCGAAGTACAACGACGCGTTCCAGCCGGGGCTAGTCAACACCGACCAGGGATGGTGGTCTCGCGATTACGTCAGAGGTCACCACAACGACCTCACGCACAACGAAGTCAGCGAGGTCGGCAAGACGATGTCGTTCTACGACGTGCGCGTCGAAGTCGAGCCGGCCCCCGACGACGTCGAGACGGACAAGTACGAGGCGGGCAACCCGCGCGGCGCCGGTGCCGAACCACCACGTGCAGGAGGTGACTGACGATGACGAACTACGGCATGGTGATCGACCAGGAGCGGTGTATCGGCTGTCAGGCGTGCGCGGTGTCCTGTAAACAGGAGAACAACGTCCCGATGGGGCAGTTCTGGAACCGCGTCCTCACGGAGGGCGGCGACAGCGTAGATACCCCCTCCGGCGGCTACCCCGAAGACGGCGGTAGCGGGTCGCTGGACATGCAGTACCAGCCGACGGCGTGTCAACACTGCGAGAACGCCCCCTGTGTGAAGGTCTGCCCGGTCAACGCGACGTACACCCGGGACGACGGGATCGTCGAGATCGACTATGACAAGTGTATCGGGTGCCGGTACTGCATGGCTGCCTGCCCGTACAACGCGCGGGTGTTCAACTGGGACGAACCCGAACACGTGCCCGAAGGAGGGACGGGTGACGTTTCCGCCCGTCCACAGGGTGTCGTCGAGAAGTGTACCTTCTGTAGCCACCGCGTCGAGGAGGGCCTCGACCCGGCCTGTGTCGTCAACTGTCCGGCCGACGCGCGCATCTTCGGTGACCTCGACGACGAGAGCAGCACCGTCTCGAAGTACATCGACGAGTACGAGACGAATCAGTTGCTCGAAGATCGCGGAACGAACCCGAAGACGCACTACATCAGCGGTGAGATGAGCCCCGGGCGCCCACAGACGTCCGACAAACTGGAGAGCGAACTCGACGACGTCTCGCCGTGGTCGGACGGCGCTGACGACGTCCCGTCTGACGCAGACGCCAGCGAGGGCGGCCAGTCAGGAGGGGGACAGCATGCGATCGACGGCGACGCAGTTCCGCACGTCCCCTCCGTGAAATCCGGAGGTGACGACTGATGACGACGCGATCCGAATCGTCGCGCGTTGCGATCTCCTCCTTCGGTAGAAAGGGGAAGCTCTGGATCGGCCTGCTCGTGACGATTATGGTCGCCGGGTTCGCTGCCTGGGGCTACCAACTCGCGACGGGTCTGATCGCCACGGGGATGCGCAACGTCTTCTCGTGGGGCCTGTACATCATGATGTTCGTCCTGTTCGTCGGGCTATCGGCAGGTGGACTCATCATCTCGAGCGCGCCGAAGTTCTTCCACTCGCACCGATACGAGGGGTTCGCACGGCTCGGAGTCCTGGTCAGTCTCGCGTGTATCACCGTCGCGGGACTCCTGATCTTGCCCGACATCGGGCGTCCGGAGCGTCTATACCAGTTCTTCACCTCGCCGGACTTCCGATCTCCGATGGTGTGGGACTTCGGTATCGTCATGCTGTACGGGCTACTCAACCTCTGGTACCTGTGGCTCTTGATCCGCCGCGACCTGGCTGCGCGAGGTTCACCGCTGGCGCTCGGGGTCCCAGACACCGAAGCCGGCCGTGAACGTGACCGCCGACTGCTGTTCTGGACGGCAGCGCTCGCACTCCCGACCGCAGTCGCACTCCACTCGGTGACGGGCTGGATCTTCGCGACGCAGATCGGTCGTGGCGACTGGTTCAGCCCGCTCGTCGCACCGGTGTTCATCGCCAAGGCGCTCGTCTCCGGCCTCGGTCTGTTGCTGGTCGTGTCGATCCTCGCAGACCGGTACACGGACTTCGAGGTCGATCGAGAGGAGCTCACGAGCCTCGGCAAGATACTCGGGATCTTCCTCGCGTTCCACGTCGTGTACCTCCTGGCGGCCGAACGGCTACCACACGCCTGGGCGGATCACTTCGAGTTCTGGGCCATCACGAGCAGCTTCCTCATCGGGGAGTCGGTGTACTTCTGGCTCTGGACAGTCGTCGGCGGAGCGCTCCCGCTGGCCATGCTGGCGATGCCGTCCCTTCGCGAGCGCGTCTCGGTCATCTTCGCCGCGAGCGCGCTCGCGGTCTTCGGTACGATGTTCGAGGGCGTTCGCCTCGTATTCACGGGGTACAAGGTCGCCAACATCAACTTCTCGCCCGGCATCTCGCTCGGCGGCGAGTACACGGGTATCACGACCGACATCTGGGCGACTGCGGGAGCCTACACACCGACGCTGGTCGAGGTGGCCGTCACCCTCGGCATCGTCGCCTTCGGTGCGCTCGTCGTCACCCTCGGCCTGAAGTACGTGCCGATCCAGCGGGTCGACACACAGCAGTCGTACGCAACTGACGGCGGCAGAGAGGAGAGCCAATGACTGAACGGACCGATGCACCCGTTGAGCAGGAGCGATCGTCGGAACGCTGCGCCGACAGCGAAACGCTCGTGTCGAACGTCGGGGCCACGTACGCTGTCCTCGCCGAGTGCTGGCGGGAACCGACAGAGAAACTGGTCGAAGTTGCCGAGGCCGGCGAGTTGACTCCGGTAGTTGGGGACTTCGGATCGGTGGACATCCGTGACCTCCGGACCGAGTACACGAGACTGTTTATCGGCCCAGCGGGACCACCGTGTCCACCGTACGAGAGCGTCTACCGCGACGGGAGTGACTCGGACGGGCTCGGACCGGTCATGGGACCGTCCACGACGGCCGTCACGCGTTGGTACGACGAGTTCGGCGTCCGACTCGCACCGGACCACTCGGACCTCCCCGACCACATCGCGACGGAACTGGAGTTCGCGGCCTACCTCGCAAAAGAGGGGTTCGACGAGTACCTCGACCAGTTCCGCGACGAACATCTCACGGCCTGGACTGCGGAGTTCCTGACACGGGTCGAGAACGAGACGCGCGAACCGTTCTACGAGGTGCTGGCAGCGACGACTCGAGAGGTGCTGGCCCGGTAACCTCCGCTCTCGGTTTCCTATTTAACAGGTCGAGTTCACGGAGCGTGCTGAGATAACATCGAGTGCGTGGTCCGCATCCTCCGGTTCTTTTGCGCCCGTGACGACGACTTTGCCGCTACCGAACAGGAGGGCAACTACGTCGGGATCGCCGAGGCGATAGACCAGACCCGGGAACTGTTCGGGTTCGTGTCTGCTGCGTCGACGCACATCGGTCTCAAGATCGAGAGAGATCGACGATCCCTGCGTGGTCGGTACTGCCCACGAGTGCGGGCACGTCGGGAGCCGAAACGACGACGAGTTCCGGTGCCAGAACGAGGAGTGCTGGGACACGGAGTAGCACGCAGACATCAACGCGGTCGCCAGACGACGGCTGGCGGGCAGCCAGAGCTTTTTGATTGCTGGCTACGGCGGTCGACGTCGCTGACCGTCACGACCCACAGAGAGACGAGCGAGGAACCTTCGCAGACGACTCTCTCGGCCTTCTACGGGTCGGAACCCTCAGCCAGCGACAGCGACACTTGTCTGGTGTTCCCACTTCGGGACGCTGCGCCGTCGTCGGGCTACGCCCGACTGCCTGAGGAATCTTCCACCCCCCTCTCCGGTTACGGCGCGGAAGATGTCACACCTCACCTCGTCAGCGAGACGAGGATGAGCACCATTCCACTCGAGACGACAGCCGCCTGGACGAGAGCGGCGGACACGATCGTCGTCCGAAACACCTGGTAAATCAGGCCCTCACAGATCGCCCCCACACCGATAAACACGAAGCCCGCGGCGACGTATAGCATCGTCGCCTGGCCGTTTCGCCGGTAGCCGTGATACGCCAGATACGCGACGACGAGGCTCAACACGAGCGTGATCAGTTTGGCGATGATGAACGAGGCTTCCATCAGTCGTCACCCCGGAGATCGCCCCAGAGCGACGTGAAATTGTCAGCGAGCTCGTCGCGCGTCTCGAGTGTCAGCGCCAGTTCGCCATCGGTGAGATCGAGGTGGAGCCCCTCGAGCGTCGTTTCGAACTCGCTCCGGTGGGCGCCGTCCTCGTCGACCGTATTCCGTTCTTCGATGAGATCGAGGTCCTGAAGCGTCGAGGCGCGTCGATAGATCGTCGTGAGGGAGGCGTCACACTCCTCGCTCAGGGTCTTCGCGGTCTTCGGACCCGTGTCGGCCGCGACGAGTATCCGCCGCGCGTATTCGTCCGCGAGGATCTGGAAGATCTCGGGTGAGTTTGGAGAGCCACCGTGCTGCACACGGTATACACCGTCGTTGGTTGCCAAATAGGCCACGATTTGCTGACCCAGCAAATCGCCGTGGCTGTCTTGAAGCCCCTCGGCGTCGACTAGGATAGCGTCACAATCGCAGAACTATGACGGACTACCACCTCGCATTTAAACCCGCGATCGGACTGTACGGCCAACACGATCCGAGCGCCGTCCTCTTCGAAGACGGGACGCCCGTGTTCGGCGTCGAAGAGGAACGATACACGCGGGAGAAACACGCCACTGAGACGTTCCCCGACCGTGCGATTCAGGCCTGTCTCGACTATCGCGACCTGGAGATCGCGGAGATCGATCGCATCCTCCTCCCCTACGATCCGTCACTCCGCAGCGAGATCGCCTCCCACTACCTGACCGACGCGATTCGAGCGCCCGGGCTCGGCCGAAAGCTCTCCGCACTGGAAGGAACGCTCGTCAGCCAGGTTCGGAGCCGCTTCGTGCCGACGCGACAGATCGAATCCCGCCTCGAGTCGTTCGGCACGCCGCTGCCACCGATCGAAACGGTCCCACATCACCGCTGTCACGCCGCGAGTGCGTTCCACCCCTCGGGCTTCGACGAGGGGATCGTCCTCACCGTCGACGCAAAGGGCGAGTACGACGCGACGGTCGTCTGGTACGCCGACAGAACCGGGCTGCAGCGCGTGCGCACGTACGAACACCCCAACAGCCTCGGCCTCTTCTTCGCGGCCGTGACGGAGTATCTCGGCTATCGCATGTTCAACGGCGAAGGGAAGGTGATGGGACTCGCGCCGTACGGAGACGACAACCCCGAGATCGAATCCGCCCTCCGGAGTCTGATCGACACGGGCGTCGACTACGACGTCACCGACCTGACGAAGCGATGGGGGACTGGCTACGGCGTCGAGACGCTCGAGCGCGCCTTCGGCCGACCCCGAAAGGAGTCGCCCGGGTCGTTCGACCAGTGGGAGAAAGACCTCGCGCACACGGCCCAGAAACTGCTCGAGGAGACCGTCGTCGACATCGCGGAGTCGGCGGTCGAGCGCTTCGACACCACCAACGTCGCGCTCGCCGGCGGGGTCGCGCTCAACTGCAAGCTGAACCAGCGCGTCCAGGAATCGCCGGTCGTCGACGACGCCTTCATCCAACCCGTCGCTCACGACGCCGGCCTCGCCCTCGGTGCGGGCTGGTCGCAGCAGCGCCCGGCGGAGGTCGACCGCCAGACCGACGTCTACCTCGGCCCCGAGTACGCGACCGACGAGATCCGATCGACACTCGAGACGAACAAGATCGAGTACGCAGAGCCGGACGACCTTGAGCGGTACGTCGCCGAACGGCTCGCGGACGGTGACCTCGTCGGCTGGTTCCAGGGACGGATGGAGATGGGACCCCGGGCGCTCGGCGCCAGAAGCATCCTCGCCGATCCACGAACCGCTGCGTCCCGCGATCGGGTCAACCGGTTCGTCAAACATCGCGAGGAGTGGCGTCCGTTCGCGCCGTCGCTGCTCGAGTCGGCTGCCGAGGAGTATCTCGTCGACGGCGGGCCGGCACCGTTCATGATTGACGCCGACGACGTCCGGCCGTCGAAGACCGACGACCTCGAGGCCGTCTTGCACCCCGCCGACGACTCGACGCGGCCCCAGACCGTTCGCGAGGACCAGCACCCGCGCTATCACCGACTCATCTCCGAGTTCGCCGACATCACTGGCGTCCCAGTCGTCCTCAACACGTCGTTCAACGACCACGCCGAACCGATCGTCCGGACGCCGACGCAGGCGATCAAGGACTTCTACGGGATGGGACTGGACGTCCTCGTCCTCGAGGACCTCGTCGTCGAAAAAGACGTCTCGACGGAACAGACGTCCGTCGAACAGTCCGTACCCACGAACTGATCTCGACACGACCACGGGAATCACGCATTCGTTTTGGCGTTTGACGAGCGCTCTGGCCACGCGAGCGCGAGGCGAAAGAGGAGTGTCGCGAGACCGAACCCGGCGACTGGACGGACTCTGAGCGATACGGACTCCCGTCAGTCACTTCCGGCGCGCCCTCGACTCGTCCTGCGGGTGCGACAGTAAACCGTCACAGCAGACCGTCTGAGCGTCCGCGATCACGTGGCGCAGGTCGGGCACGTGCGTTTGTGGCGGGCGTAGATCAACCCCGCCAGCAGCGCCACGGAGACGACGCCGAGCAGCGGCCGAAGCGGATCGAAGTAGGTCATGAGCGCAGACGAACTGAACAGCGCGAGCAGGAAGACGTTACAGATCGGACAGCCGACGGCCAGAAAGCCACCGACCAGCCCACCCATCGCCCACCGATCCTCGCTGCTCGAGCTCCCGTCTTCGCCCTCGAGTCCGGCCTGGGGAACGTCGGTCGCCACCCGCTGTGCGGCGTAGACGCCCGCCAGCAGCGCGGTCAGCGTCAGGAACAGGTAATCGACCGGGGTCCGCGGGACCATCCGGACGTACAGCGGGTTCGGGACGAGGCCAGTAACGAGCCCGAACAACACGAAGACGCCGATTCCGACCGCGATTCCCCGGCCGATCGCTCGCCGGTCCGATCGGATCTGGCGGCCGAATCGCCGTCCCGTCATCGCGTCGCCTCCGTCGTGAGCGCACGTCGTTCGGGATAGCCCGCCCGCTCCGGGAAAAAGCCGAGGAGTCCGGCGCCACAACTCGCACGGCCCGACGCGAGGAGTCCCGGCCCCACGCCGGAGAGATTGGTGCGACTCGAGCGGTCGGCGACCCGCAGTTGCGCGACGGCGTTGACGACTGCAGCGCCCGAGAGCAGGGCATAGAGGACGCCGATCCCGAGCCCGGTCCAGCCGTCGGTCCGGTAGACCGGTTCCGTAAGCGAGACGACGACGTACTCGAGCCAGGAGAGGCCGTCGCCGAGCGTCGGGAGCGGGAATTCGGGCGTCGCGCTCAGGAGCAACAACACGTACGTCGCGAGTACCAGCCCGATCGTTCCCCGCCACGTCTCGAAGGGGTACGAGACCGCTTCGGAGAGGGTCGGCAGGTGTCTCCTGATCGAATCGCTCGGTGACATCCAGGTGTACCGATGCAGTGATGGTTGAAATGTCCAACTCCGATTTGCTGAGTCAGCAAATCTCTCCCCCGTTTATCCACACAATAATGACGGTCCCGACGCGGCATCGTCTGGGTAATGGTATCCGAACGCGGTTCGGACGACGGCTCGTCTCGCCGGCAACTACTGGCCACACTCGGTGCCGGCGCTGTATCGACGACGCTCGCGGGCTGTATTGACGTACTTTCGGACGGCGCTGCCGGCGGGGACGAAACTCCGGACGGCACCGCCGCCGGCGGGAACGAAACCAGTACCGCCACGGACGACACGGCCACCGGTTCCACGACCTGGCCTGCCATCGAATCCGGCGAGCTCCTCTTCGACTTCGAGACGCTCGAGGAGTTGACCCCACGAACCGGCGAGGTCTCGGCCGCCCCCGACGAGGCGCGACGCGGATCGCAGGCGGCGGTCATCGAGAGCGACGAGGGAACGGCCGGCGTGGAGCTCCGGTTCCCGGACGGACTCGATCTCGAGGGGTGGGACGTCTCGATGGCGGTCAAGCCGGCGTCCGCCGATCGCATCTTCGTCGAGTTCCTCGCGCCGACGCAGCGCGAGCGCCTCTCGAGCATTCGCGTGGTGCCGGACGAGTACGACGGCTGGTTCCGAATGGACTGTGGCTACCAGCAAAAACCCGGTGACGAACCGGATCTCTCGAACGTCACCGGCATCAACATCGTCGTGGACGGACCAGAGGACGGACCGAGCAAACTGCTGGTCGACGACCTCCGGCGAACCGAATCGGCGAGCAACGGCGCGGTGGTGCTCGCGTTCCACGGCGGCCACGAATCGCACTACGAGATTGCCGCCGAGATGCTCGCGGAACGCGACTGGAGTGGTGCTGTCCCGGTCTCCCCCGAGCAAATCGGCGACAGCGGTCGCATGGGGCTCGACGAACTCAGCGAGCTCAGCGACCGCGGCTGGGACGTCTGTTCGCTCCCATCGGTGTCGACGCCCCTGCCGGACCAGTCCGCAGACCAGCAGCGATCGGTCCTCGAGAACGCGCGCGACGCGCTCGCGAGCGAGGGCTTCGAGGACGGGGCGCGCCACCTGTTCGTTCCCGACGGGCGAATGGATTCGACGACCTACGACGTCGCCAGGGACGTCCACGAGTCGACGTTCCTCTACAGCGCCGGGACGACCGGCGTGCCGCCGACCGAGATGCACGTGATCCCGTTCATCTGGGGGCCCGCGCTTCACACCGGCGTTCGCCGCCACCTCAACATCTCCGACCAGTACGACCTGCTCACCGTGTTGCGGATTCCGCGGATCGTCGACTCGGAAGACGTGGACAGCGGGAACCGGATGTCGCTCGACGACTTCGGACTGTTGCTCGATCACATCGAACACCGCAACCTCGACGTTGTCACCCCCTCCGATCTCGTCGACGGGACGCTCGACCTCGACGGCGACGAACCCTCGGTCGGAACGCGCCCGAGCGGAACCGTCCTCGAGGCGGGCCAGTCCCACACGTTCGAAGGGACTGGCTCGGGCGAGTCGCCGACCTTCGAGCTCGACGACGGCGTCGTCGTCGCGACCGTCTCCCACGACGGCGAGGCGATCGCCGTCGACGTGACGAAACCCGATGGGCTCGGACGGAGCGAGAACCTGCTGACCACGTCCGGAAACGAGAGCGGCGAATCGATCATGGCCGTCGATGACGACACCTACAGGCTCGAGGTCGACGCCGACGGCGAGTGGTCGATCGACCTCTCCCAGCCCGCAGTCCACGCTGACGACCTCGAGGACCTCCCCGTCGAGGCGTCCGGCACGGGCTCGGCGTTCGTCGGCCCGCTGTGGACGGAGCGCGACGTCAGGATCGTCGCGACACACGACGGCGACGGTACGTTCATCGTCGACGGCTACGGTGCGGACGGCAGTCGCGAGGTCATCGTCCACCGCAGCGGCGAGTTCTCGAACTCGCGGTCGTACAAGGCCGGCGGCCCCGCCTGGATCAACGTCGAGGCAGACGGCAACTGGACGCTCGAGATCAGCCATCCGTGACCCGTTAGCTCCGATTGAGGTCAGACGATCTGCTGGCACTGGTCGGTGCGCCCGCAACCAATCACGTGGGTGCACCGGGACGGTCAAGCCGAATTACCGCTCGCCGGAGTCGTGCCCCAGTAGAAGAGGGTCGCCCCGAGGACGGTAATAGCACCGAGCAGAACGAGAGGCAGAACGGACCCGCCGGTCACGCGATGGAGCGCGGTTGCAACGAACGGTGCGAAGAACGCGGAACCGGCCACGGCGACGTTGATCAAGCCGACTGTCGCGGTCGCGTTGTCGGATCCGAAGCGGGTGAGAACGATCGGCGACCAGAGCGAGGCGAGCGGGCCGAGGGCGATACCGAACCCGAAGAGAACGCCGTATAGCAGACGGTTCGAGTGAACAAATGGAAACACGAACGCACAGAGGCCGGCGAGGGCGGCGCTCGTCACGAAGGTTTCACGCTGACCCACGCGGTCCCCGACGATTCCGCCCCCGACGCGGGTGAAGACGCTGATGCCACCGATGAGACTGAGTCCGGCGGCGGCGACACTCACCTGGATACCGTTCGCTGTGAGAATGTCGACGAGGTGAGCGGAGAGCACGTAGTACCAGCTAAAAGCGAGTGCGAACCCGATCGCCGTGCCGAGAAACCGCGCGTTGCTGATTCTCGTACGGAGCCACGCGGCGTCGACTGTGGTCGCTGTCTGCGTGTCTCGTGGCGGTCGATGGTAGACGAGGCTCGATACGAACACGAGACCGGCGTTCACACCAACGACGACGGTGAAGGCGGAACGGAAACCGGTCTGGTCGAACAGCCAGAGCCAGACCGACGGCAGCACCAGCGGGCCGAGCCCGATGCCTGTCATCGTGAGACTCGTCGCGAGCCCTCGATAGACATCGAACCACTGCGGTGCGAGCGAAACGACGACCGTGAACGCGGTACCGCCCGCCATGCCGAGGAGGAGAAACACGGCAACGACGCCGAGATACGACTCGACGATCTGCAGGAGCGCAGTGGTGACAACGAGGCCGATGCCGATCGCTGCGAGGACGGGCCGGAGAGGGAACCGGGCGGCGAACACGCCGAAGAGGCCACCGGCCATGAGGAACACTGCAGTCGTGATCGAAAAGACCGACGAGACCTGCAACGCGGAGAGTCCGAACGTCGCGGCGAGACGATCGGCATAGACGGTGAAGGTGAAGACTGCCCCCCAGATCGCCGTGAGGATGCAGATGCCGAGCCCGACGATCAGCCACCCCTGCGCGGAATCGAGGGCCCCCTCGTGCGCGTCGGACACTTCGGTTGCCGTCACACTTCGTCCCTCCTGGTGACGCAGTAGCGTGCTACGTGTCTGCAGATCGCACTCGTACTTCGAGAGGCTTGACCATCTAAGTCGGGAACTTTTGTCAGGCTGCTATCGAAACCACTCATTGCTCGAGGTTTTCACGTTACGAATTCGTTGCTGCCCGGAAGGGGTCTCATCTCGCAGGAGTTCACGTCCTCCCGTGTCAAGGAGGTATTACCCGCCGCAGGTACCACTTCGCGGGGCCCACGTTGCCGATCCCCTAGCGATTGAGAACCGCGATCTCTCCGTCGCTCTGAACGCGGATCTCGTAGCCACGGTATTCGAAGCGCACGTGGCCCGACGTATGGGGCGTATCGCCGGTCGAGGAGCGGAAGAGTACATCCAGCGCTTCGGGTTCGATCACCGAACACAGCGGCGGGGATAGCTCCTCCGGATCGAGACCTTCCAGGTCGGAGATCCGATCGACGATCATCGTACTCGGGGCCTTTGCTGCGGTCGACGACTTCGTTTGGACCTCTGCTTCCATTACCGACTCGGTTCGCCGTACGTCTCCCAAACGGTGTCGTCGAATAGTTCGCCTCGTTTTAAGAAAGGGGGGCCGCCGTCTGCTGTCCATCGTACCGCGGCGGATATCAGTCCGATTCGGCGGCGAACAGGGAATCGAACACCGTCGCGTTGATTCTGCGGAGATGGGTCGACAGCGTCGACGGCGCGATGTCGAGCTCGGCGGCGACATCGCTTGCACTGGCGCCTCCTTTCTCGTAATAGCCCATCCGGGTCGCAACCCGGGCGACCTGCTGCTGGCGGTCAGTCAGCGCTGCTTTGATCCCGACCTGTTCGTCCATCGGCTGTTCCCCGGAGCTCCGGAGTACTTCCAGCTCGAACTGGATGTCCGTCTCGCGGCAATAGTCCCACAACGCACCGAGGTGGTCCCGGTCGCCCGTCTCCAGCCGGAAACGCCAGCCGCGATCGGCGTTTTCGCTACTGACGACGTGGATGCCGAGTTCGGAGAGCGTCGGCGAGACGAATATCGTCGCCGGAGCGAGCTGGACGCGGTACATCCGCGTATCCCCGAAGTCCATCGCCTGTTCCCACTCCGCAACTGTCTGGTCGCGATCGAGTTCCGCCTCGAAAGCGTCGAACTCGACGTCCGTTACCCGATAGAAGACGGCCGGCTCGTCTGCCGTCGTCGCTGGGCGAATAGACTCTTCCGTGATCGACGGGTGGGGGACTGCTGCGAGCGTGGGCGCTAATGGGGCGTTCGGATGAGTCAGCACGACTTCGGCGATGAAACTCTGAGGCACTGGGGACACGGAGGTGTTCGTTCAGAAGGTGAAGTCTCTTCCGTTCAATTCAGCCACCTTTTTCCCGCTCGGGTTCGCGCTCCGCGCGAACCGCTCGCGGCAAAAACGTGGGCGAAAAAGGCCGCCTCCGCCGTCTTCGACGGCGTCGGCGGTGAAACGCCTCGCTCCGCTCGGCGTATGCTGGGCGGGGACCGGTGCTCAACCCGCAGCGGCGACTCTTCGGGCCGTCTCGACCCAATCGTGGTCCGGGAACGCTGCTGGACGAACAGTGTAGGTATAGCGGGGCTCGCCCTCCGCGTCGAGCGTGATGTCGAACGCGTATATGATTCCGTCTTCGACGCCGAGTTTGAGAGAGCCTGCGACGGCTGGCGCGACGCGAGCGTCGTCGGGCTCTGTATCCGATAGCTGGTACGTGATGACGGGGACGCCGTGGTGCGTCGTCGTGTCGACTGCCTCCCAGTCGTAGGAGTCGAGGATGTCCGTGTGCCGACCGATATTCGTGGGCGCGATCTGACCGTAGTGACGGTCGTACCGGTAGTAAGCGTCAGTTGCATCGTCGTAGGTAAACTGCGGATCTGATTCCCACTCCTCGCGCGGCTGATGATCGGGAATCTGGCCCGCAGGCTGGACGTACGCGTACGTATCGCCGTTGCGGTAGTCCTTCGCGCCGTACCACAGGTCGGAGATCACTTCTCCGGTGGACGAGTTGACGTAGTAGTCACCTTCGACGCGGCGACGCCCGGGCGGTTCACTGTAGACGATCGCGTACGAATCCCACCGGTCCCTCGGCGCGTGCAGAACCGTATCGTCGTCCGGATCGAGCCTCGAGAAGTTGACGGAGTCCGGTCCCGCCCCGTCGGGATACTGCTTCGGGAGCGCTGACTGATCGCTCGTCGTTGGTTCGTCTGCACTGGAGACACTGTCGGTACAGCCCGCGAGAGTCGCTACTCCGATACCGAGCGCAGAGAGGAGGGCGCGGCGTTCCATGCCAAATACTAGCTGCTACGAATGAAGTACATTCCGACTGTCGACCACGGCGGTACGTTGCAGATGTCTGCGCTTTCGAGTCGTTGACTCGGCGTGGGCAGGCTGGAATGAACGGGGCTCCAGCGTTAAAGGAGGCTGTGAGGGATGTCGGACTTGCCGTCTGAATCTATAGGAGAAATTGAAACTATTTACACATCGAAGGACATCACGGGTGCCCTTCGAGTGTGTCAGTGCGTTCAATTTCTCCTATAGTCAGGAGAGAGTGACAAGGTACCGCGCCAGCCCGCGATCTACCAGCAAGTGACAGAAGTGTCGTGCTGAACACTGCAGATGCTTCGGCGGCCGGTGGTGAGACGTCGCACATCTCGGAGCGAGCGAGCCCCCATTTTATTCGTGTCCTGTCCGTAGTCGTCGCATGCTTTCGCGAATCCTCGTTCCGATGAACGACTCGGAGATGGCCCAGCGAGCGCTCGAGTACGCCCTCGAGAACCATCCCGACGCGGAGATCACCGTCTTGCACGTCGCCGGCGGGCCGTCGTCGTGGGGGGTAGCAGCCACGGCACTCGCCCTCGAGGAGGACCTCGAAGAAGCCGCCGAGGAGCGCGCGGAGGAGGTGTTCGACGACGCCCGGGAACTCGCCGCCGAGTACGACGTCGAGCTCACTACCGAGGTGCAACTGGGACATCCGTCTCGGACAATTCTGAACAGAGCTGACGACTTCGATGCGGTCGTCATCGGGAGCCACAGCGGCACGTTGGCTGATCGTCTGGTCGTCGGGAACGTCGCCCAGAGAGTGTTTCGCCAGTCGCCCGTCCCTGTGATCGTCGCTCGATGAGCAGCGGCGACTGCGTCCGACGGACAGCCCCCTCGGGCACCGTCCGGTAACGAGATACCGATCAGTTCTGCCACTGTACTTCGTAGTAAAGAGTTACTGGCTTCAGGCCAGAAATATTGGATCAGCAATTGGTATGCTGGGTACCCTTCCCGAGTGTGCGAAAACCCGTTTCAGCGGCCGAAGTGAGAGGTGCGCTCGACGACGGTGTATCCCTGAGCGGCTAGGACGTCGTCGCGGTACCGGTCGGCGACGAACTGCTGTGGGAGACGTCGCAGGCCGAAGCGACGGTTCGATTCGTACTCGACGTCGACGACAGTGTGGTCGTCGCTGGGGCAGATCGCCGCCGTGTACGTCGCCCACGGCCGGTCGTTCGCCGTGACGGCTATTTCGACGCGTCGCGTCCCGTTCGGTGCGGCGTTCGACTCCCTGTGGACCGTCATCTCGGCGGTTCGCAGGCCATACAGGTACGACAGCCGGTACGTGACTGTGTCGTCCGACGTCGTCACTTCGTCCGCGGGTCCCCACTGGAACGCGAGCACCGGTGGCGTCGGACCGGTGAACGAGTCGACGACCGTCTCGGGGTCGTCGGTCGTTCGGAGGCGGACCGTGCCACGTGACTGGAGGACTGGCGCCCGAGCAACGATGAGCAAGACCACTGCGACGACTGCTGCGGGCAGCAGTGTCGTCATCAGGTACGTCCCCAAAAACAGCGAGATCACCAGGACGACGACGAGTCCGTTCAGGGAACGTTCGCGCCGGAGATATCGCTCTGCGACACCGACTGCTTCCTGTGGCGGTTCGATCTCGGTCACGGAGGGCATGCAGGACGGTCCTGAGAGTGGGTAGTTAGGTCTGCTGAAAGACGGCTATAGGGGGAAGTCCAGGATCGACCCCCGAACTCCGTTGCTATGAAAACCACGGAAGCGAACGGCTCACCGGCGCTGGCGATACTCGAAGCGATCGGCCTCACTGTCCTCGCAGTCCTGGTCGGTCGTCACTCACGGGAAGGCGGGGATACGCGCTCGTCTCTTCCGGCCTGATTGGTCGTGAGTCACTCAGTAACTCGTCACACCATTACAGCGAGAAAATATTACCAGTTCACACGAGTGGGCATCCTGTGTGAGCATGGAGAGACACAGCACATGAGTCAATCAAGTACCGAAGCAGACGCCGTCCGAGCTGCATCCGATCAGTTCTATGATGCACTGGAAGAGCTAATGAACCAATTCAGCAACTACTGTTTAGTCGTGGGTTAGCTCACCCGCCGAAGAGTGAGTCTGCGGTCGCGGCGCCGACGACGCTGAAGATGGCTCCAATCGAGATGGCTTTCGCCGTCGTCAGCGGAGTTGCCTCGAACGTCGTGGGCGCGTCGAATAGGAACCCCAGCATCGCCACCGAGAGGTACGATATGAGCAGTAGCGAGACGAACCGGAGCGGGAGTCCGGCGATCGACTCCTCCCATTCGGGGGCGCGTTCGTCATCCGCCCTATATAGGGTGCCGTAACCGATCATGACTACCATGAAGACCGTGATGATCCACTGAATCCAGTTCATCGACGCGGCGAGGTTCCAGACCTCCTCGGTGACGACGAACGGCGCGGAGAGAACGATCCCACCGACGATCTGCTGGACTAGGTCGTCGATACCGAAGATACGACGGGCTGACAGTCTGTCGAGGGTTCTGATGGTCTGTCGAATGACCCGGCGCTCTTCCTGTGAATCGGCCGTCTTCTCGAGGTCCTCGAGTCGATCGAGTAAGTCCTCGACATCGCTCTCGTCGGACTCTGGCTCCTCCCTCTCGGACGGTCTCTCCCCTGCCACTACGCCATAGTGACTACGTCAAGGAGTAAAACAGTATGCGGACTTCGAGAGGTGTCGGAGCGACAGTCGTGCGCTCGTGGCGCTCGACTGGACGGATAGTCTGTCTCGACTGTTTCAGGTGTCCCTGATCTGGAGTGACTTCTATGATACGCGCGCTGTATTCACTTCCCGCCCTCACGGCGTAGCAGCGTTTCCATCGAGTCAGCACGACTGCTGAAACCTATCGCCGACTGAGAGTTTCAACAACGCCGGACGGGCGGATTCGGAAGAGAACGGCGGGGCGGTCGGCCGCGATCGGTCCGTGCGATCTCAGGCGTGGGCCGTGTATCCAGCGTCTTCGACGGCTTGCACGAGGGCCGTGACGTCGGCGTCACCGTCGACCCTCGCCTGTTCGGCCTCGCGATCGGCGGTGGCGTCAGTCACGCCAGACACGCCCTGAAGCGCCTCTTCGACTGTCTGTTCACAGTGGCCGCAAGTCATTCCCTCGACGGTGATCTTCTGGCTCATTCCGGTGAGAAATACGGACGGCTCCTCTTTGTCGTTTTCTGCTTCGATAGTGCTGTTCGAGCGGTTGCGAAACGACGGATTCCAAAGTATCTTCTGGGGAATAGTATCGGATCCTGCGTCCGTTTCGACCGGTCTCTGGGACCTGAACGAAACGAACACGGGAATTCTCTCGCCGTTAGCTGAGAACGTCTGCCGGCCGTTCAGCGCGATCGGCGGGGAAAGTGACCGTCGGGGTCAGCCGTCTCGGATCGCGTCACACGGCTCCAGGAGGCCAGATCGCCACCCGCTTCACTCGTGTCAGAGTCGATTCGAGGACCGACGCCAACGTCTCGAAGGGGGCGTGTAGCGCTGACTTGGGTTTGGAATCGAAAGTAAACGCCGTCGGTTACCCCAACTATACTAGTAGAAACTCACCTAACGGAGTAGCCCCTCTAGTATGACATGGAAACACGTACAGCACATCTCGACATCACAGGGATGACCTGTGCCAACTGCTCGGGGACAGTTGGCGACGCCCTGGAGTCGCTCGACGGCGTCGTCGAGGCGAACGCCAACTTCGCCACGGACGAGGGTTCCGTCGAGTACGACCCTGACGAGGTATCGCTCGCTGAGATCTATGAGGCGATCGAGGACGCCGGCTACGGTGCGGTGTCTGACACGGTGACCATAGGCATCTCCGATATGACCTGTGCCAACTGCGTGCAGACGAACGAGACCGCACTCGAGAACACGCCGGGCGTTATCGCGGCCGACGCGAACTTCGCCACCGACGAAGCGCAGGTCAGGTACAACCCCGCGGACACGTCCCTCGACGCGCTCTACGACGCTATCGAGGACGCCGGTTACTCGCCGGTCCGCGAAGACAGCGACGGCGGTGAATCGGGTGCCGATGCCCGGGACGCCGCACGACAGGGCGAGATCCGAAAACAGCTTCGACTGACGCTGTTCGGAGCCGCGCTCTCGGCCCCGATGCTGTTTTTCCTCGCGGAGAAGTTTCTGCTCGGCGGCGGAATCCTCCCCGAGACGATCTTCGGCGTCGAGTTCGGGTGGGTCGAGTTCCTGCTGGCGACGCCCGTTCAGGCCGTGCTCGGCTGGCCGTTCTACAGGAACTCGTACAACGCGCTGGTCAACAACGGGCGCGCCAACATGGACGTTCTCATCGCGCTGGGTTCGTCGACTGCGTATCTCTACTCGGTCGCGGTGCTTGCCGGACTGATCGCGGGGAGCCTGTATTTCGACACTGCCGCGTTGATCCTCGTGTTCATCACCCTCGGGAACTACCTCGAAGCCCGCTCGAAAGGGCAGGCAGGCGACGCCCTTCGGAAGCTCCTCGAGATGGAGGCCGAGACGGCCACCCTCGTCGACGATGACGGTACCGAAGCGGAAGTGCCACTGGAAGACGTCACCGTCGGCGACCGCATGAAGGTCCGTCCCGGCGAGCAGATTCCCACCGACGGCGTCGTCGTCGACGGCCAGAGCGCCGTCGACGAGTCGATGGTCACCGGCGAGTCGGTCCCCGTCGAGAAAGGCGAGGGCGACGAGGTCGTGGGCTCGACGATCAACGAGAACGGCGTCCTCGTCGTCGAGGCGACGAAGGTCGGTGCGGACACGGCGCTCCAGCAGATCGTCCAGACGGTCAAGGAAGCCCAGTCGCGCCAGCCCGACATCCAGAACCTGGCGGACCGTATCTCGGCGTACTTCGTCCCCGCGGTCATCGCGAACGCGTTGCTGTGGGGCACTGTGTGGTTCCTGTTCCCCGAAGCACTCGCCGGGTTCGTCGACTGGCTCCCGCTCTGGGGAGCGGTCGCTGGCGGACCGGCCGTGGCTGGTGGCACCGTCTCAGTCTTCGAGTTCGCGCTCATCGTCTTCGCGTCGTCCGTGTTGATCGCCTGTCCCTGTGCGCTCGGGCTAGCGACGCCCGCTGCAACGATGGTCGGGACGACGATCGGTGCCCAGAACGGCGTCCTGTTCAAGGGCGGTGACGTCCTCGAACGTGCGAAGGACGTCGACACGGTCGTCTTCGACAAGACGGGCACGCTGACGAAAGGCGAGATGGAACTGACCGACGTCGTCGTCTTCGACAGTGACGGCCAACCTGTCGCGGACGGTGGAGAGCCGGCAGCCGACGGCGGTCCCGCGAGCGGTGCGCGCGGGTCCTCGTCGGATCGCCGATCCGACGGCGGCCAACTGACCGCACGTGACCGCCTCAGCGAGGACGACGTGTTGCGGCTCGCAGCCACGGCCGAGAGCGGGAGCGAACACCCGCTCGCACGGGCCATCGTCGACGGAGCCAGAGAGCGCGACGTCGACGTGACCGACCCGGACGACTTCGAGAACGTCCCCGGCCACGGTATCAAAGCGACCGTCGGTGACAGCGAGGTGCTGGTCGGCAATCGGAAACTCCTCCGCGACAACGGAATCGACCCCTCGCCCGCCCAGGAGACGATGGAGCACCTCGAGAACGAGGGGAAGACGGCGATGCTCGTCGCCTACGAGGACGAGCTCGTCGGTGTGGTCGCCGACGCCGACACGATCAAAGACAGTGCGGCGGAGGCTGTGAGCCAACTGCAGGAGCGCGGCGTCGACGTGATGATGATCACCGGTGACAACGAACGGACCGCCCGCTCCGTCGCCGAGCAGGTCGGCATCGACCCCGAGAACGTCCGCGCGGAGGTCCTCCCCGAGGACAAATCCGACGCCGTCGAGGCCATTCAGGGCGACGGTCGCAAGGCGATGATGGTGGGCGACGGCGTCAACGACGCGCCCGCGCTCGCGGTCGCGACCGTCGGGACCGCTATCGGGAGCGGGACGGACGTCGCCATCGAAGCGGCGGACGTGACGCTGATGCGTGACGACCCGCTCGACGTGGTGAAGGCCATCCGCATCTCGGACGCGACGCTCCAGAAGATCAAGCAGAACCTCGTGTGGGCGCTCGGCTACAACACGGCGATGATCCCGCTGGCTTCACTCGGGCTGCTCCAGCCCGTGCTCGCCGCCGGCGCGATGGCCTTCTCGAGCGTGTCGGTGCTGTCGAACAGTCTGCTGTTCCGCCGGTACACTCCGGATCACGATTACGAGCTGCTCGGCCGATTCCGGTGAACGACCCTGCCCTGCTCGCTCACGGCTGACGCCGTTCGCTCTGTGAGGACAGGGCTTCCCGCTCTCACGACGGTATCAGACTGCGTCTGACAGCCCGTGAGATCACATCTCACGAACGCGCTTTGCAGATGCCCGGGCGTCCGCGGGGCGCGCAATCTCCACGGGCGTTCGAAAATCGCGAAGCGATTTCCGCAGCCCGTCAGAACCGATGTGCGATTCTGCGGCCGCTGGTTCGGGGCGTCCCACTCCTGCGGCGTCGAGGCCGCGAGGGAGAACGTTCCACGCCGCGTTTGCGGCCCTGTCCGCCTCGAATGCGCCGAAGGACGTGAGAACCACGATGACGATCGCTGCCAGGTCTGTGCCGTGATCCTCCGGAAATACGCCGAGAGCCGTCGGAACGCGATGAGCACCCGACCGGCGTCCGGAGAGCACACGGATCAGCGCCGGTACGACGCTGCCTTCTGGTCACAACCAGCGTAGCACGTAGCGGGAGGGCCGAAGTCCTCGTACAGAGGACAGCTGAATGCGGTCAGAGTTCCGGAACTGCCGTGAACAGGAGGACGAACGCGTTCACGGTCAGCAGTACCAGCACGAGCCACTGGAAGATGCGCTCGGGGATGTGGTCGAAGATGTACACGCCGACCCAGGCACCGAGGAACACCATCGGAATCGCGACGGCGGCCTCGATCATCAGTGGCGTCGTCACCGACCCGGTATACGTGAGACTCCCCAGCCGATACAGCATGAGCGTTCCGAAGAAGGCGGTGAACGTGGCCTTCATCTCTTCGTCGCTCCAGAACCCGCTGGCCGACATGAACGCCCCGTAAACGATCATCGGCGGGCCGGGAACGGCGACGGCACCGCCGAAAATCCCCGCGAGGAGACCAGCCGTCGCACCGATAATCTTCCCCGGTCGGTAGTCTCTCGCTTCGATCCAGTCCGTGACGACGTCGAGTTGCTGAGTCGCTCCCACGACGACGACCGCTACCACGAGGACGGCCCCGATGGCGACGCGCATCTGCGCCTCGTCGAACCGACTGAACACGTAGATACCGAGCGGCATCCCGACGACGAGCCCGCCGACGGGGACGATCCACTTTCGCCAGTCGAACGCGTCCCGGACGCTCCACCAGACGCGGGCGTTGCTCACCACCGCCGTCGCCGTGAAGATGATCGACGCGCTCGAGGGCGACCGAAACAGCGGCATCAGTCCCATCGACACCTGCGCGAAACCGAAGCCAGCAATACCGTGAACCACGGACGCGACGAGGATGACGACCGAAGACAGCCCCGTCGTTACCCAGTTACTCGTCATCGGTACCGTCTCCGGGATCGGTTCGGTCCGTGCATCTTTGCAGACAATACTACGGCGTCCAGACTTATAGTAGAAATTGAAACTATTCACTCGTTTCCGTTCCCGGCACTGGAGTAGTGCTTCGCAGACGTGGAGTCTGATCTCGGTGAGACAGTGTCGGCAGATGGCGTTGTACGGTACTTTCAAAATTAGGCACAAGTCTTGAACGGTCGGAGGGCGTACCTGCAACCGCCCCACGATGAACGGGAACGAGACGTCCATCGCCGAGTGGAAGTCCCTCGACGGTGACGCTACCGGCGACGACGCGGGCGCTCCCGACGCGGTCTTCGCGCACGTCAGCGACCTCCACGGACAGCTATCGCCGCGCCATCAGGTCTACTACGACAATCAGACGTCGAGGCCGGACTTCGACTTCGGGGACGACGACCGCGTCGTCGAGCGCGGCGGCGGGATCCCACTGCTCGCAGCCAAGCTCGACGAGCTCCGCGAGAGCTACGACGTCTGTACGCTGATGAGCGGTGACACCTTCCACGGCTCCGCCGTGACCACCTACACCGACGGGCGAGCGATGCTCGCCCCCATCAACGAGCACGTTGCGCCCGACGTCTACGTTCCCGGCAACTGGGATTACTCGAACGAGGCCGCCGAGGACGGCAACTTCGTGGAACTGATGGACGGTCTCGACGCCCCGATTCTCGCGAACAACCTCTACGACTGGGAGACCGACGAGCGGTTGTACGACGCGTACAGCGTCCTCGAAGTCGGCGGACTCTCCGTGGGCGTCGTCGGGATGACGAACGTCTACGTCGACCGGATGGCGCCCGCGTTCTACGAGGGGAAGTACCGCTTCGGCAAGCACCCCGCACTCCTCGAAGAGTCCGCACAGGCCGCCCGCGAGGACGGCGTCGACGTCGTGGTCGCGGTCACCGAGATCGGCCTCCCGTGGATGGTCCAGGCCGCAAAGGACTGTGCGAGCGTGGACGTGATGTTCAGCGCGCACACCCACGAGTACACCTACGACCCGATCGTCGTCGAGGAGACCGAAACGGTCGTCGTCGAGTCGGGCATGGGCGAGGCGCTCGGCCGCGTGGACCTCCGAGTTCGAGACGGGGAGGTGCAGTTCCGTCACCACCTCTACTGTCTGACCGAGGACGGCGAGCACACCCCGGAACCGGACGCCGATGCGGAGGAGACAGTCGAAGCCGTGCGTGCGCCCTTCTTCGAGTCCGACCCGGGATTCGAGCGGGGGGCTGGGACGCTCGATCGACCGCTGGACGCGGTCGTCGGCCGGACGGAAAAACCACTCTACCGGCAGTCGTTCCTCGAGAGCGCGTGGAACACGCTGTTCAACGACGCACTGCAGGCGCACTTCGACACCGACCTCGCCGTCTCACACGGGTTCCGGTACGGGACCGCTATCCCGCCCGGCGACATCACGCTCGGTCAGCTGTACACGTTCTTCCCGATGACGACGCCCGTCGCCCGCGGCGTCGCGTACGGCCAGCAACTCACGAACCACATGGAGGAGTTCCTCGAAGACAACTTCACTCCCTACCCATACGACCAGGAAGACGGTCGGGTCCGCAACTTCTCCTCGAACGTTGAGGTGACCGTCGACCCGACCGCCAAGCGCGGCCGTCGCCTCGTCGAGATGCGAATCGACGGCGAACCGATCGATCCCGAGGAGACGTACTCGGTGGCGACGTTCCGCCGTCCCGGCGACCCAGAGCGCGACCTCGGCAACTGCGGGTTTCCGTTCCGGGACGTCGAGGTCGAGGAGGGTACGATACCGATCGACGTCATCGTCGAGTACCTCGACGACCACTCCCCCGTCGACTACGAGGTGACGGGGCTGATCGAGCCCGCAGACGACGGCGGCCGGGCGCAGAACACGCCCGCAGACGGGCCGTACCCATTCATCCAACCGGGCGTCGACTATCAGGCCGGTGAGGCCTACTGCGAGACGTCCATGATTCCCCGTGGGAACGCCTTCCCCGAAGACGGGCGGAACCGGAAGCGCTAGACGACCACGGCGCTCGCGGCGGATCCGACGAACGGCGAACCAGAGACTACACAGGTGAGATACGATGGTCGAGAACATCACTGCGGAACAACTCGCGGACAGGATCGACGCCGACGAACAGTTCACGCTCATCGACACGCGTCCCGAAGACAGCTTCGAGGCCTGGCACGTGCGCGACGCGGAGAACGTTCCCTACGACCCTGACGAGGGGTTGAGCGAGGACCAGCTGAACGAGGTGGACGAACTGGTCGACGGCCAGCCGGTGGTCGCTATCTGCGGGAAGGGCCTGACGTCGACGCCGTTCGCGATCAAGCTGGACGAGAAGGGGTACGAGGACGTCTCGGCCGTCACCGGCGGGATGGAGGAGTGGAGTAAAGTCTACGAGGTCGTCCCCATCGAGACGTCCAGCGACGATCTCGTCGTTCGGCAGGTCCAGCGCCGAGCGAAGGGCTGTCTCGGCTACGTTGTCGGCTCGAAAGCGGCGCAGGAGGCCGTCGTCGTCGACGCGACCAGACAGGCCGACCAGTTCAAAGTCGCCGCCCAGGACGTCGGGCTCTCGATTGCGCGCGTCCTCGACACGCACGTCCACGCCGATCACATCTCCGGGAGTCCGGCCCTCGCCGACGATATCGGGGTTCCCTATCACCTCGGCGAGCGGGCCAGTGAACGCGACGTCGAGTACGAGTACGAACCGGTGTCAGACGGGGACACTATCGAAGTCGGTGACGTCGAGATCGAGGCCCTCCACACGCCGGGGCACACCTCGGAGATGATGAGCTACCTCGTCGACGGCGAACTCCTGTTGACCGGCGACACGCTGTTCGTCGACTCCGTCGGCCGGACGGAACTCCAGTTCGGCGAGGACGACGCCTCGCGCGGAGCGGAACTGCTGTACGACTCGCTCCACGAGACGATCCTCGACCTCCCGGACGACACGCGGATTCTGCCGGGCCACCTCACGGTCACGAACGACGGGCGCTACGAGAACGGCTCGCCCGGCGACCCCATCGAGGCCCGGCTCGGCAACCTGCGCGAGGAACTCGACTTCCTCGGGCTCGACCGCGACGCGTTCGTCGAGCGGTTGACCGAGGACGCCCCGGAGAAGCCCCCGAACTACGAGACGGTCATCGCCGTCAACACCGGCAAAGAGTCCGTCGACGACGAGGGCGAGGCGACGGAACTCGAACTGGGGCCGAACAACTGTGCCGCCTAGAGGACAGAGCCCGCCCGTCCGTAGGCCCTCCCGCTGACGGGGGCGGCCACTCTCGGAGCGCTCGCGGGCCGTGCCGGTCCGCTACCGGGCACCGACGTCGATGAGCGACGTTCGGACGCCGTACGAGGGACTCCTGACCAGCGGTCGGCTTCCGCGACGACGACCCCGACCGAAGGTCGTTCCACGGACACAACTCCTACCATCTCGATGCGGGGATGGCGCGAGTCGCGAGATACGTCGAGTGATTCGGTTGAAGGCCCGGTGTCGGATCGGCCGGACTATCGTTCGCGTGGTCGTGGTCCGGTCCCGGGTGCGTGGTCGAGTGGCGATCCGGCGAATTCGAGCCGGATGAACGGTCTCTGTTCTGAAAAACGGTTAGATCGGTTTATACACGTTCTCGAACGTTCTCCTGCGCGGGTTCACACCCACGTCGATAACTCCCGAGCAGTCCTACGAGTACCCGAGGAGAAAGACAATGACCCGCTTCGAACTCGGCCGCTGGCTGCTCGTGGCGCTCGCGATCGTCGGGCTCGCGTTCGCCGCCCCCGTGGCCAGCGCACACGGCGACGACACGACTGCTGACGACGCGCCCACAGACGATACCTCCGCGGACGAATGGGCCACATGGATGGAGGCACAGATGACCGAACACCTGGGCTCTGGTAGCGTCGAGTGGATGGAGTCGCACATGGGTGTGACCGTCGGCGAGATGGCCCAGGACACGGCTGGCGAGGAATACCACGACGGGGCTGACGACCACAGGGGCGGGACGTACGGCCGCCACTGCTGACGGCCCCGACCGTTTCGATCGCTCCGACTGAACACCGCGGTTTCCCAACGCAAGACAATGACGCAACTCACCACTCACGTCGGACGCACCGCTCGTCGACTCGCGATACTCGCCGTCCCGTTGCTGGTCGCGGCGACTGGAACGGCTGCTGCCCACGGTGGCGGGAGCTACGGCGGCGGCATGACGGGCGGCGGCTGGGGCCTCTTCGGCGGAGCGACGGGGCTCTGGGGACTGCTCTGGATGGGGCTCCTCGTCGCCGTTTCGCTCTACATCGTCTCTGCGCTCCGCGATCGAGGATCCGGCGGGAGCGACGAGCAGTCGCTGTCGGTTCTCCGCGAGCGCTACGCCCGCGGTGAGCTCTCGGACGACGAATTCGATCGGCGGCGAAATCGGCTCGAACGGACCGGATGACCGGAACAGGTGCTGTTCCAGCCGATACAACACCCCTCCGACGCCCGCCGTTGCGGCACCCAACCGTTAACCCCGTAGGCAGGGTACGATATTCCATGGAGTACACAATTCAGGCGTCAGTCACCGATGGACTGCGATCCACGTCGGAGGCCTGATTGCCGATGTCTTCGTCGAACCAGCTCGACACCACGACCATCGTCCTCCTGATACTCGGAGCGATCATCCTGCTCCCGTTGCTCACGATGGGAATGGGATTCGGCGGGATGATGGGGTACGGCGGGATGATGGGACAGTACGGCGGTACTGGTGGGTGGTGGCCGTTCGTCGGGATGCTCGTCCCGCTCGTCTTCCTCCTCATCTTCCTCGGCGGTGGCTACCTCGTCTTCCGGCGCGTGAGCGAAACGCAGACGTCTCGGGATCCCGCGATGGAGGAACTCCGCACGGCATACGCCCGCGGCGACCTCACTGACGAAGAGTTCGAAGCCCGCCGCGACAGGCTCGAACGGTCGGAGTGACACAGCGAGTACGCACTCAGGTGCGTGTTCCCCGGACCAGTGTGATCACGTTCGTTGCTCCTCCCGAGCACCACCGTGTGAGCGCGCCTTCGAATCGAAGCGATGGAGTCCTCTCAGCTTACGATTCTTAATGGTAATGTGGTTAAGCCCCAATACCGTAGCGTAATACGTGACCGAAGTCATCCTCTTCACTCAGGAGACGTGCGGAGCATGCGCGACACAGCGGGAGAAAAACGAGGGCATCGAGGACGAGTACCCCGACGTCGAGTTTCGAGAGGTCGACATCCAGAGGGATCTTGAAACGGCCGAGGAGTACGGCGTCCGGAAGACGCCGACGACGCTCGTCTACGCGAACGGTGAACAGACCGCCGAGTTCATCGGCATCGTCGATCGGGACGATCTAGAGTCGGCTATCGAGAACGCGACTCAGCAGTCGTCTGGGTTCGCCCAGCGCCTCATCGACGTCGTGCGGAGATAACGAACCAGCGACCGATTCAACTCGTATGACGAACTACAGTCGACGTCAGTTTCTGGGAGCGCTCGGTGTCGGCGCAGTCGCCAGCACAGGCCTCTCTCAGCAAGCGAGCGCACAGGAGACGACCGTCGTGAAGATGGGCAACAACTACTTCGACCCGATCGGGCTCTATGTCGAACCCGGCACGACCGTCCGCTTCGAGATAACGGCCGGCGCGCACTCGGCAACGGCCTACGAGAACCGGGTTCCATCCGACGCCAGCGCATTCGATAGTGGAACCATCTCGTCGGGAGAGTTCGAGTACACGTTCGAGGAACCGGGCACGTACGACTACTACTGCATTCCGCACAAGTCGGTCGGGATGGTCGGCCGCATCGTCGTCGGCAGTCCCGGCGGCCCGGCCGAAGACAGTCCGATTCCGGACGGCAACGTGCCCGAGAGCGACGCGATCGTCGAACGGGGCTCGATAGCGTACGAGTCCAGCACCGGAAGTGACGGGAGCTCCGATGGCGGAATGATGGGTCCAGGGATGGGGTCCGGTTCTGGAACGATGAACGGCCGGAGCGGTGGATGGTTCGGTGGGCTGCCGTTCGTCGGCGGTGCACTCGGAATGCTCGGCCTGGTCGGCGGACTCCTCTACTGGGTACTCGATCGAGATGATAACTCATCTCAGCCTGACAATTCCGCGATGGAAACTCTCCAGCGCCGTTACGCACGAGGCGAAATCGACGAAGCGGAGTTCCAGCGACGCCGTGAGCGACTGGTGGAGAATCGGGAGAACTGACGCTGTCGGAAGCCCACGACGACCCCCACGCGGCCGTCCGGGGGAGTTAGGACGATGCTCTTCAGGCGGTACTTCGACTTCGGGTTCAGAATCCGAGTGGTTCGATCGCATCAGATTCCGAGTCGAAATCGCATTGAACCGTGCCCACGTACGCCACACTAGGGGCGAACTCACGGAGGGAACACGTATGACAGAAAACACAGACGACACACGACTGATCACGATTCTCCTCGTTATCATCGGCGCGTTCGTCGTGTTCCCGCTGTTCTTCATGGGATTCGGGATGATGGGATTCGGGCCGATGATGGGCGGTATGTGGGGCGGTGAAACGTGGAGCGACGGAACGATCTCGGGGTGGATGTTCGTCGTCGGCATCGTGATGCAGCTCGTGTTTCTGGCTGCCATTGTCGCTGGCGGCTACCTCGTCTACAGGCGGAGCAGGGCGAGTGCCTCGGGGCTTGACCCCGAGGGTGAAGCCCGTCAAAGGATTTAATTTACCATGCCTCGTACTGTGGTTTAACGACCGTGACAGACATTAAAGACCTTACTGTGAAGCGGTCGTTCGGAGGTTTGGAAATGCGACTCCTCTCAAAACCGTCCATTGGGCGTGAGACGGGAGTTGTCGGGTCGTGGTGGAGCGACCAACCCTCACGGACACCAGCGAGGTGTTCGGGTGTTACTTCCAGCCGACCCTACTCGGAGGAGGTCGAGGGGAATTAAATTCGCCTGTGTCCATCCGTCCATTTCTGGACGACATGGACAAAACGGTGAAGCCTCGGGGCTTGTCCCCGAGGTACTTCACAGGGCTGTGGCGGGCAGTGAGAGCGACTCGGATCAGGCGCTCGAAGAGCTCCGACTCGCGTACGCTCGCGGCGAGCTGACCGACGACGAATACGAACAGCGGCGAGAGGCACTCGAACGAGACGTGGAACGACGACGGGACGGTTCCGAGGAATGACGATGGCGTCCGACCATGACCACACGACGGGGCAACTATCGCTCCAAGACTGGCTTGACCGATACACGCGATAGGCCTGTACGGACTCCTCGTCGGGACGGGACCCTGTCTTGTCGCGTTCGTCACGAATCAAGTCCCCGACCCCTCGTTTCTGCGGGCGACGCTGCCGGAGCCGCTCCGACTGCACTGACCTGCGTGAGTTAATCGACCACTCCCCGAGGTCGGCCCCGATCTGGGTTGCTATAGTGCCCTCTCGAAGCCGGCCAGCAGGTTTCCAGGGCGCTACTCCAGCCGGGAAACTATTCCTCGGAATACGACTGGCACCGGATCGAACCGACGAAAGCTCTAGACGACCTGTTTGTCCGGTCTCACGGACCGTATACCTATTCAAACATATCATCTAAAAAATACTTATTGCAGTCTGGGCGCTACGTGGAACCGTAATGAGCGAAACGACTCAGTTCCGCGTCCTCGACTTCGACTGTCCGACCTGTGCGAGTACTGTGGAGCGAGCACTCTCGAACGTCGAGGGCGTCGACGCCGTCGAGGTACACTACACGACCGGCCGCGTGGAGATCAGCTACGACGACGCCCGTGCCGACCCTGACACGTTCGCACAGACGATCGAGAACCAGGGATACACGCCTCAACCCGCCTGACGTTCCATGACCGCACAATCAGCAAAACGGTATTACCGGCAACACAGGAAGGCCATCGTCACCGCAACGAGTGGCCTGCTCTACAGTGGCGGCTGGAGCCTCGGGTATCTCACTGGCCTCGACACGGCGAGCGCTGCGATCCTCGTCCTCGCAGCGGTCGTCGGCGGCTACGACATCGCCAAAACCGCGTACCACGAGGTTACCAACTGGACGCTCGGCATCAAGACGCTTGTGACACTCGCCGCCGTCGGTGCCATCCTCATCGGGGAGTACTGGGAGGCCGCCGCCGTCGTCTTCCTGTTCAGCCTCGGTAGCTACCTCGAGGGCCGAACCATGCGGAAGACCCGGACGGCCCTCCAGGAACTGCTGGAGATGACGCCCGACACGGCCACCGTCCGCCGCGACGGAAAACAGCAGGAAGTACCCGCTCGCGAAGTCGAGGAGAGCGAGATCGTCGTCGTCAAACCGGGCGAGAAGATCCCGGTGGACGGCGACGTCGTCGACGGCGAGAGCGCCGTCAATCAGGCACCGGTGACCGGTGAGAGCGCCCCGGTACACAAGGCCGACGGCGACGAGGTGTACGCCGGCACGGTCAACCAGGAGGGGGCCCTCGAGATCCGCACGACGGGTGCGGGCTCGGATACGACGCTCGAACGCATCATCCGTCGCGTCGAGGAGGCCCAGGAGGCCCAGTCGCCGACGGAGAGCCTCATCGACCGGTTCGCAAGGTACTACACGCCGGGCGTGATCGTCCTGGCTATCGGCGCGTACGCAGTCACGCAGAACGCGATCCTGTCGCTGACCCTGTTGGTCATCGGCTGCCCCGGGGCGCTCGTCATCGGGCCGCCGGTCAGCATCGTCTCGGCCATCGGGAACGCCGCCCGGTCGGGCGTGCTGATGAAGGGCGGTGAACACCTCGAACGCGCCGGCAAGATCGACCTCGTCGCCTTCGACAAGACCGGCACTCTCACCAGGGGCGAGACCACCGTCGCCGACGTCGAGGGGTTCGGCGTCGCCGGCGACGAGGTGCTCGCCCTCGCGGCGACCGCCGAAAAGAAGAGCGAGCACCACCTCGCGGACGCCATCGTCGGCGCGGCACGCGATCGCTCACCGGCCGCCGTTCCGGATGGCGGAGCGGCGGTCGCCCATTCCGACGACGCGAGCGCCGAACGCCAGTCGGTTCCGGATCCGGACGACTTCGAGGTGGTCGCCGGGAAGGGCGTCGTCGCCCACGCAGACGGCCACGAGCTCGTCGTCGGTAACCGGGCGCTGCTCGACGACCGCGGCATCGACATCCCGGATCACGTCGCCGAGTACGTCCGCGGCCGCGAGGAGCGCGGTGAGACGGCCGTCCACGTCGTGCGGGACGGCAGCGTCATCGGCGTGATCGCCATACGGGACGAACTCCGGGAAGCCGCACCGGGCGTCGTCGCGGCGCTGCAGGACGCCGGCATCGAGACGGCGATGCTCACCGGCGACAACGAACGGACGGCTGCGGCCGTCGCCGAAGAGGTGGGCCTTCGGAAGACGGAGTCTTCCGGTGCCCGTCAGAACGCAGCGCGTTCTGAGGACGTCGACGGGTACCGCGCCGAACTGCTTCCCGAGGACAAGCAGTCCGCCATCGAAGCGTACCAGGCCGACGGCCACGTCGTCGCGATGGTCGGGGACGGCATCAACGACGCGCCCTCGCTGGCGACCGCCGACGTCGGCATCGCGATGGGCGCGGCCGGGACGGACACCGCCATCGAGACGGCGGACATGGCGCTGATGGCCGACGACCTCGAACGCATCCCGTACGCGGTCACGCTGAGCAAGGCGACGCGCTGGAACGTCCTCGAGAACGTCGGGCTCGCGGTGCTGACCGTGACCATCCTCCTCGCTGGCGTGCTCACCAGCTACGTCACCCTCGCGTCGGGGATGCTGGTCCACGAGGCCAGCGTCCTCGCGGTCATCCTCAACGGGATGCGACTGCTCCGCTACTGACCACCAGACGCGATCGCCACCACCACTCATGACATCGAATTCGACTGCGACTGACGAGACCCGGACCGAAACCAACTGGCGGATCGACGACGACGCCGACCCGATCGAAATCCGCGACCCCGTCGCGGAGGCCCTCGGCGTCCTCGAACCGGACGAGCCGTTCGTCATCACCTACACGGACGCGGTGAAAGAGGCAGGGCACTCCTGTCCGACCGCCTCGGGGGCCTTCCGAATCGCCCAGCTCGGGCTCGACGCCCTGTATCCCGACGGGGATCCGGTCCGAAGCGAGATCGAGGTCCAGGCGGCCGGCCCGCGAGACGATGCCACGTACGGCGTGATGAGCCGCATCATCTCGTACGTGACCGGGGCGACCGGGGACGACGGCTTCGGCGGGCTCGCCGGCGGCTACGGCGGCCGCCGCGACCTCCTGCGATTCGACGCGTTCGACCCCGACACGCCAGACCCGACGTTCCGCTTCCGGCGAACTGACACGGACGAGACCGTCGAAGTGACCTACCACGTCGGCGACGTCCCTGACGGCGGACCCGCGATCGGGAATCTCCAGGGGATTCTCGACGGGACGGCGAGCGACCAGCAGCGGGAGGCCTTCGCTGACGCCTGGCACCGCCGCGTGCAGGTCGTCCTCGACGACGACTCGCTGTTCACCGTCGAAACAGTGTAGCTCGTTCCTGCATCGCCAAGCCACGGACTGTCGGCAAACAGAGGCCGTCAACGAGACGAGGACAGTCGATCCCTCGAGAACCGCGGCCTCGCCGGGAGGATTCTCAGCGAAGTCCCCCGGTCTCTGTGACCGAGAGACCACGTCACGCCGAAATAGGTGACGAAGTGCAAAGTCTCACGGTCGACACGGAAAGCGGGCACTCCCGTCGGTGACGTGTTCCCATCACAGCGTGGCGTTGCCACGTCGGACTGATCGTCTACTACCGGGGACAACCAAGACGACCGGGAAGTTCCGGAGACGCGACTGCCGCCGGGCCGGACAAACTCACCTCGCCGGCGAACACACCATCCGCGGCGACGTCGCGGGTCAGCGGGCGAGCATGGATCAGTCGCTTTCGATCTCAGCGAGCGTTTTATATTCTAGCAGCACCGAAAATTTTAATATATTATTATAGGAAGTATTGGCGTGCCATCCGGAACCGTTGCTGACTGGTGGGGACCAGTAACCGCACGCGGTACACGGGGTGTTCAGGATAATGACACGGAATCATCGACCTGACGGAGCGGAGTCGCCGACGAACGAGGAACGACGGTGGGGCGGGGACCGACTCGGCTCAGTTGACAGACGGGACTACCTGCGAACGCTCGGAGCCATCGGGACGACCGGACTGCTCGGTTCGACGGCGGTTTCCTCGGCGGCAGCCCAGAGTGGGTTCGACGAGGCGGCGGCCGACCAGCGCATCCGAGAGAATCAGACCGGTCCGCTGACCGTCGAGGTCGTCGACGAGAACGGGGATCCGGTCTCCGATGCCGACGTCGAGGTCGAGATGACCGAACACGACTTCGGCTGGGGGAACATGGTCAACGTCGACAACTTGCTGAATCGGTTCGGCGAGGGCAGCGACTACTACCGGCACCTGCGAGAGCTGTTCAACACGGCCGTACTGGAGAACGCGCACAAGTGGGCGATCTGGGAGGGGGACACGCAGACCGCCGACGACGCCGTCGACTGGCTCGACGAGAACGGCTTCCGGATCAGGGGCCACACCTGCGTCTACGGCGTCGAGTACGCGACCGAGCGACGTCCAGACGGCCGCCGACAACGGCGACGGGCAGTCCGTCCGCGATCGGACGATGCAGCAGATCGAGGACGTCATCACCCACTACGGGGACACGATCCAGGAGTGGGACGTCGTCAACGAGGCGGTCCACCGCGGCCACCTCCAGGAGGGCGTCTATCCCGGTGAGATCAACGCCGACGAGCCGATGTCGAGCCAGCGCAGTCCCTGGACCACGCAGCTGCTGGCCGACTGGTACGCGCAGGCGGAGTCAGTGGTCGACGAGAACGGGCTGGACGTCGAAATCGGGACGAACGACTTCAACACGCTCACGTGGGATCAGGACCCGTACTACGAGCAGGTCCAGTTCCTCGCCGACCAGGGCGTCGACGTCGACTTCATGGGCCACCAGGCCCACATCGGCCTGACGAACGTCAACGGCCAGCAGTGGGACTACGGGATAATCAATCAGCTGTTCGAGCAGTTCGCCGACCTCCCGGCCACCCAGCGCATCACGGAGTACGACATGGCGGGCGACAGCTGGTCGGGTCACCAGCAACGGGCCGACGTGATGCGGGCGTTCCTCAAGACAGCCTACGGCCACCCCGACGTCGACGAGTTCGTGATCTGGGGCATGTGGGACGAGACCCACTGGAAGGGCGAGGCGCCGTTCTTCGAGGAGGACTGGTCGGAGAAGCCGGCCTTCGACGTGTGGCGGAACCTGGTGCTCGACGAGTGGTGGACCGACGAGACCGCGACGACCGGTTCGGACGGAACGGCGACCGTCGACACCTTCCTCGGCGAGCACGAGGTCCGGGTCGACGGCACGGTCGTCGGGACGGTGTCGGTGACGGACCCGGCCGGGGCGACCGTCCGGGTCAGCGGCGACGAGGTCACGGGAACGCCGGGCGACGGCGAGGAGCCGTCACCGGCGGATCCGCCGTCGGTGTCGCCGGTGCAGCTGAACGGGACCTACCGGGTAGAGAGCGCCAACAGCGGACTGGCGCTATCGATCGAGGGCGGGTCGACCGAGGACGGCGCGAACGTGGTCCAGCGGACCTACGAGAGCGCGGCGGACCAGCACTGGACGTTCGAGCACCTCGGCGACGGCGTCCACCGGATCGAGACCGTCGCCAGCAGTGCGTCGCTGGACGTCGTCGACGGGGAGATGGGCGACGGAGCGAACGTCCGCCAGTGGCCCTGGAACGGCTCTCAAGCGCAGCGGTTCCTGGTCGGTGAGGCCGACGACGGAGACCTCGTCATCGTCGCACGACACAGCAACCGGGCGCTGGACGTGTCGGGCGGGTCGACCGAGGACGGCGCGAACGTCCAGCAGTACACCTACCACGGCGGCGAGAACCAGGAGTGGACAGTGACCGCTGTCGGCGAGGACGGCCCGCCGACCGTCGGGGAGAACACAAACGCGCCGACGGATCCGGACGGCGACGGGTTGTACGAGGACCTCAACGGCAACGGCGAGGCCGACTACGCCGACGTCGTCGACTACTTCGACAACATGGAGGACCTGTCGATGACCGACCACACCGACGCCTACGACTACAACGGCAACGGCGAGATCGACTTCGCCGACCTCGTGGAGCTGTTCGAGGAGGTGAACTGAGACGGGAAACCAGCTGCGATGCAGTGAGCCGTCCGAGCGTGTCATAGGCGATCAGAGCCCAAGTCGCTACGGCTCCGGACGATCTCGACGGGTGTTAGGATTCAGCCTCTGGGACCGTGCCCATTCACGCTGTTCGGTAGAATGCTCTATTCACAGATTCTGTTGCTCTCACTCGACCCCAGTGCGGCTCTTCTTACCACAAGTTCTTAACGAATAGTAACGTTCTGATCGAATCGTAGTAGTAACAGAAGTGCTACTGTGATCTGCTCTGTTGAATCCGGAGACGGCGAGCGGATAGCGTCGCTGTGAAGGTGAAAGCGAAGCGGAAGACGAGTGTGTCTAGAACCCTCTTCCGCTTCGTTACACAAGCAGTGTCGCTAGCCCAAAAGCGCTGTGCCGCCAGCCCCACGTCGGCGGTGAGTGACCCGGCTGGCAACGGGTTTCCTGCCTGGAAGCACGTGACGCTGCATTTCTTGCGGATCCACATGGACGCGACGTACCGCGAAATCGTCGACTGGGTGAGTGAGATGGATCGCGTGCGTGGTTTGTTGCAGCTGGCGCGGTCGGCGTTTCCCGCGCCCTCAACGCTGTGGCGGTCGTTCGAGCGGGCGCCGATGCGTGTCTGGCGCCAGCTGCTCCGACGGTCCGCGGCACGCTGCGATCCCGGCGATCATGGCGCGCTGGATGCCACGTTTTTCGACCGGCAGGCGGCATCTAGCCACTACATCGCGCGGTCGGATCGCCACATACGGACGCTGAAAGCGACGGCCCTGATCGATACGGAGTCGTGTGCCGTCCTGGACGTCCACTGCTCGGCACACTGGCCCCACGATACCCAGGTGGGCCGTCGGGTCGCGCTGCGAAATACGACGGAAATCGAGAGTCTCGCCGGCGACAACGGCTACGACGATCAGTCGCTGCGGGACGCACTCCGCACCGCAGGCGTCCGGCCGGTCATCAGATACCGGCTGTTCGCACACTACGACCACGCACACAACGCACGGTTGGACAGCGGGCTCTACGGGCAACGCTGGATGGCAGAGACCGCCTTCTCGGTCATCAAGCGTCGATACGGCTCCGCTGTCAGGCCACGCGCCTGGTACCGAGAATTTCGGGCACTGGTACTCACCGCTGCCGTCTACAACCTCGAACGCTCCATCAAACAGTGATCGCAACCGGATTCAACAAGGCACCGTCGAGCAATTCTCAGAGGCTAACACCGCCGGAATCGAGAGAATCGGGGGTAGTTCATGATTCGAAGTGCCAAGCCGGAGGACCTCGAGAGACTCAGAACAGGTAAAGCAGCGGCCACAGATATTCAGAACCGCCCGATATCATAGTCGTTACCCCGCCGTCGAGCAATTTTTGAAATCACCGAATCATCCCGGAACTCGTCGAGGTACTTTTGACGCCCTCAAATCGGCCCGACGGAATTTTTCTGCGATTTGAGTCCGTTATTCTGACTATCATATCGCGGTTTTCGTCCAAAGAAAGAGGCGATATGCAGTGTGCGAAGGCCGCCGGCTCTCCCGGACGAGGAGCCATCACTGGTGTAGTAGAATTAAGAAAGCATCAAATCTATAATATAGTTTGAACGGGTGCATTTCGGTGGTGTCTATCGTCCCCACGAGGGGTTGGCGGGGCGCATCAAGTGCCCCCGATAGACGATGGCTTCGGAACGACACAGCGAAACACGGGGAGCGAATCACACAGGAACTACCTCCGACGGTGAGCCGCCGTGGGCGGACCTCGAGGTGACGATCCCGACCGTCCGAGATCACGCGTCGGTCGTCGCGCTCGTGGAGTGTGCCCTCGTCGAGCTCACGCACGAGGCCGTGGGCGCCGTCTTCGTCTCCCGGAAGGTTGGGTGGTCGACGCGTACGCAGTACGTCGCGGCCGACGACGTCGGCGATGAATTCCAGAAACGGCACTTCGATGACCGGCTGGGCTGGCACGAGACCACCGCCCCTCGACGAACTGTTCGCGACGAGCTCATCACCCAGCTTACGCGGTCGCCCTCGACGCCGGCTGAGCGGTCAGGTGAGAGAGCAGCCAGCGAGTCAGACACCTTCGTCGTGAAGCCAGTTCGAGAGCTCCGAACGCCGTAGCGGCTAGGCTTAACCAACATTCCCGGCCAATACCGACACAGGGTTGGTTAATTCTGGGGCTGGATCCACTCCCTCGCCCACCCACCGCCCTACTCATCGAGTGAGTGAACCCTGGAGGCCGGGCGATCCGAGTAGGTGCCGAATCTGTACGCCATGAGCTGTTTGTCGGCGCCAGGTGGCGTGCAGCGCGCGACAGCGTGCGCTGCGTGACTCACATGACTGATCCCGATCTTCACGACGATACGAGTCGAGACTACGAACAGTTCGAGAAAGGACTTCTCGCTCAAGACCGCGACGCCGCCGGCGTCGACACAGCGGACGTCGACGACGCGACGGCCCAGAGATTGGTCAGCGAGCTCATTGACGCGGACGTCGGCACTCCCGTTCCTGAAGACGAAATCCTCGTCCACAATCCGAGCAGCACTGCCTTCGACTCAACCACTCAGCTGGCCGTCTTCCACGTGGCTGGACAGCCGGTCGCGACACCGACATGGAGGCCGAGTGATGCAGCAAACCCTCATCGGCTGTGCGTTCTGCAACGCCCCGCCCGGTACCGAGACTAGCGAGGTGCACACCTGGGGAAAGGACGAGCGAGTCACCCACCCGATCTGCGTCGACTGTGCCATCCAGACAGAGCCCGATCCCGACGTCCGCGATCACGTTGCCTGTGACGGCTGTGGGGTGGTCGTCGACACGCTCGCAGCGCTCACACGGTTCCGCGTCGAACTGGGGCATCTGGAAGGCTCCCTCCGGCTCTGCGCCCGCTGTAGTCCGGGTGGTCCAGCCACCTACTGGACGCGTAATCTCGAAATGCATCGTGTCTCTGATTGACCCTCGGATGGAAGCCCATCGGTACGAGTCCGTGATGGCTCACTGTGTACACACGACAAAGGCTAAGTCCGGCGGCTCACAATGTACACATAATGAGTGGTGACAAGAAGCGCGTCCAGTTCCGAGCCCCACACCGGCTCATCGATCGTACCGATGCTCTCGCGGACGTACTCGGAGAGGATCGGACGGATATCCTCGTCACCGCACTCCGGGAATACCTCCAGGAGGCCGCTCACGATGACGCGCTCACCCAGGAGATTGCGGCCGCCTATTACGACGACGAGATTTCTTTCGACCAGCTCAAAGCACTCGTCGGCGCAGAAGAGGCGGCGAACCTCCGGGTGCTGAAGCAGCAGCTGGACGAGGACTTCGTCGACGAGGTCGCCGAGTCATAGATGTCGCAGCTCGTCGTAGACGCCTCCGCCCTCGTCAGTCTCGGGATCGTTGCTGACGACGATCCAGACCCACTCGCGCTCTGTCTGGCTCAATACGAGGTTATCGTCCCAATGGCGGTCATCGAGGAGCTTCGGGACATCGCTTCGTACGAGGACACACATGGTCGTGCTGCAACCGCTGTACTCGACAGAACTGATGCACTCGAGATACGGTCGGTCGAACTCGACGCCGAGTTTCCGCTCGATGACGGTGAGAACGCCGCTGTCACCTTGGCGAACGACCTCAACGCCGCCCTGTTGCTCTGTGATGAGTTCAACCAACTCGGCCTGATCCACGCGTCACTCGCTGATACCCGGCTCGTAACGACGCCGACGCTGCTGTCGGTATTCGTTCGAACCGAGCAGCTGTCAGCGGCCGATGCTCGACTGCTCCTCGACGAGACCAGCGACGCCCGCAGCTGGGACGCGAACAGCTACGTGCAGCAGGCCCGCTCGTTACTAGAGGAATCCTGACATCGCCACTGTTGTCTCAGATTCTCGGCCGCCTTCTGGAAATCCATCAGGAAGACTCTGCTGAAATCCTCGGTTGGTGACAGACCAGCTGTCCATCGGTCAGTACAGGGTGCGTACAAAACGCACTAACCATCTACCGCCGTGACTCAGCGAGAGTTTTGACGCCGAACAGGACGAGTAGAACGCCAATACCAGCGGCCGAGAGCGTCGTTTCGTGATATTGGTTGGCAGATGGTATTTGTAGAATGACGAGTAATCCACCGATGATTCCGATAATCCCGACTCCTAATACTACTTTCGTCATCATTTCCTGAACCATATCTGGAGGTACCCACAACAAGACCATAGGGGTGGCGGAAACTCAAACATCGGCTGTAGCTTGACCGTGATCGCATCATCTACGTCGGGAATAGCCGGTACGTTCGCTGACCTACCTGACAGCTATTTCAGCGAAAAAGATTTCGAAACAATTGGATTTCAACAGAGGCACTCTACCGAAAGTCCTCGAAGGTTCGTTGTTCTTCGAAGGGAGAGAAGTTGGTAACGATGATATCAGTATCGCCGATATCGGTTCGCTTAATTGAATCGCTATTGATCATCCGCTCCCCTTGGGCCTTCGTTTTCCGGAATGAGTCCGGAAGGACATCTTCAGAATAGAGCTTCTCTACATAGTTATCCTTGTCGACCTCACTTCTCTGATCGCTGGCATTCGTGATCATGACGTAGGCACTGCGCTCATCGAGGTCAAATGCCAGCTGTTGGAGCTCTTTGTGGCGTTCAAAGTCGAATCCACCGAGATGATACTGCTCGAAGCTGCTTGTTTTCCGGACGGATGGGTACGGTGGGTCGAAAAAAATTAAGTCATTTTCCTTAACGTGATCGCGGACATAGGTGAAATCCTGCCGTGCGATCGTTGTGTTTATTACATCAGTCGTCTGTCTCCGCGCGCGTGTCCGCCGGCTTGCCGCTGGTCGGTGAGACGAGGTCGTGAGTCAGCGCGTCGCCGGACGCCGCGTGGAAGAGGTGGATCTTCTCCCTATCGAGGACGACCTGGATGTCGTCGTCCTCCTGGATGGGCGAGTCGGGGTCGATGGACATCAGCAGCTGGTCGCTGGAGGCCGTCTCCTGGGCCATGGAGGTCTGGCCCTCGCCCATCAGTAGGTAGGCGAAGATTTCATCGCCCATCGGCTCCAGCACATCCGTTCTGGCGTCGATCGGCGCCGACGGATGCGCGATCTCGTCCGTCTCGGACGCCGGGTGGACGTTCTCGGGGCGGACGCCCATTGTCACCTGGTCGCCGACGCCAAGCCCGTCGATGGTGGCGGGATCGAACTCGACGCGGAAGTGCTCGGTCTCTACACCGCCCTCGTCGACGGTCCCCTCGACGAAGTTCATCGACGGCGAGCCGATGAACCCGGCGACGAAGAGGTTCGCGGGCTCGTTGTAGCAGACCAGCGGCGGGGCGATCTGCTGGAGTTCGCCGGAGTCGATGACGGCGATCCGGTCGGACATGGTCATCGCCTCGGCCTGGTCGTGGGTGACGTAGATGATCGTGGTGTCCAGTTCCTTGTGCAGGCGCTGGAGCTCCGTGCGCATGTGGACACGCAGCTTGGCGTCGAGGTTGGCCAGCGGCTCGTCCATCAGGAAGACGTCGGGCTCGCGGACGATGGCGCGGGCGATGGCGACGCGCTGGCGCTGCCCGCCGGACATCTCGTCGGGCATCCGGTCGAGCATGCCCTCGAGCTGGACGATGTCCGCGGCGTGCTCGACGCGGCGGTCGATCTCGTCCTGCGGGAAGTCCCGCAGGCGCAGCCCGAAGCTGATGTTGTCGTAGACGTCCATGTGGGGGAACAGGGCGATGTTCTGGAACACCATCGCCACCCCGCGGTCCTTCGGCGGCAGGGTCGTCACGTCACGGTCGCCGATGAAGATCGTGCCCTCCGTGGGCTGGGTGAGGCCGGCGATGGTCTCCATCGTGGTCGACTTCCCGCAGCCCGAGGGGCCGACGAGGCAGACGAACTCCCCGTCGTTGATGTCCAGGTTCATGTCGTCGACGGCGACAACGCCGCCCTCGCCGTCGTCGTAGCGCTTCGTGATGTCGCTGAGGGTAACTTGTGCCATGGTTTACTCCTTGAGTGCGCCGGATGTTAGTCCACTCACAATCTGCTCCTGTGCGAATACCACAAGAATCGCGACCGGTATCACGGCCACGAGGCTCGCGGCTGCCATGAAATTGTATAGCTGTTCGTACTGTGTCTGGTAGCTGAGGATACCGTGGACGATGGGAGCCCAGTTTGCCGGTTCACCGTTGTTCATCAGATAGGAGAAGAAGAACTCGTTGTACGTGTAGATAAACGTAAGTACACCGGCTGTTACGACGCCGGGTGCAGATAGAGGGATAATTACTCTGAAGAGCGCTCCAAGCCTCGTTGTTCCCTCGATTCTTGCTGCGTCTTCGAGTCCGTCCGGGATCTGGCTATAGAACGTCGTCAATATAAATATTGCTAGCGGCATAAACAGTGCACTGAACGGTAGTATCATCGAACCCGGTGTGTTGAACAGATCCGGTGACTTCAGGCCAAGAATCGTTACGTTGCCTGTAAAGAGTTCGAAGAGCGGGATGAGGAATGAAGCCGGTGGAAAGTATGAGATCACCAATATAAACAGCATGAGTGGAATCTTCCCGGGAAACTCGAGTCGACCGAAGACGTACCCCGTAACCGATGCAATAACGAGAACGAACAGCGTTGTTGTTAGCGCCAGAAAGATGCTGTTGAAGATGAACCGATGCAGTGGCGCCCGCTGGAAGATCTCGATGAAGACGGCGGGATTAAATCCGTTTGGGAGGAGGCCAAGTCCATATAGTTCGTCGCGTGGGGTCACCGCGAGGGCTGTCAACCAGTAAAACGGGAACAGCGTCGACACCAGAAATCCGAATGTGGCGATGTAGAACGCCACTTTGTAGACGGATTCGGGACGCTTGATGGCTTGCTGTACGTACGCCTGAACTCGACTGGTTTTATTATTTTCTCCCATTGTTTTACGTATCGATGGCGTCGTCTCCGACCTTCCAGACGTATCCCGTGACTGTGATCCCTATGATCGCGGCGATGATGAAAGCAACCGTCGCAGATGTCCCGTATAAGCCGTTGCTGAACGTCGAGACAACCATACAGGACAGCGAAGGCACGGTGTTACAACTGGCGATGGTCTCTATCAATCCGTAAACTTTGAGTGCCTGAATAGTCCGGAACAACATCGCTACAAGGACCATCGGCAGCACAAGCGGGAGTGTGATTCGCTTGAACCGCTGCCACCGAGTAGCACCGGCTACCTTAGCGACGTTGTAGAGATTCCGGTCGATACTCTGTAGTCCCGCAAGAATCAGTAGTGCCATGAACGCAGACGTCTTCCACACGTCGGCCACGATGAGAATGACAGTGGCGTCGAAGCTTTGGGCCAATGGCGCCGACGAGAACAGACCAATCTGCTGGAGCGGTTCCGTGAGGAAGCCGATGTTTGGTTGGAACATCAGGTAGAAGATCATCCCCTGAATGACGATCGGAACCGCGAGCGGCATGATGATGGCAACACGTGCCCATCGCCGTCCTTTGAACTGCTTGTCCAGCACTAACGCCTGTCCAAATCCGATAATCGTTTCTAGAATTACACTGACAAGTGTGAATATGAACGTGACCGCCAACGCACTCTGGAAGGGGTTGGATGGGTCGAAAAATGCCGAGCCCATTTGGGAGTCGCGCTGCCCGGTAATGACCTCGACGTAGTTCTGAAGTCCAACGAACTCGCCGATGACGTCCGGGGACAGTAGCGCGTCCGAGTGTAGGGACATCTCGAACGTTCTGATCAGCGGCCAGATCGCTACGACCCCCAGTATCAGCCCGGCAGGGACCAATAAAAGATACGCGAACTGCGTTTCGTTTAACCGCTCGATACGGTTCAGTATCGGTCGATGGATAGCGAGTCTGTGACGAAGCGTCTGTTCTTGAGCCATGAATTATAGAATATGTTGCTGATGGTTCTGTACAGTAGCGATGATTCAAACGCTCTCTTCGATCTGCTTGAGCGAGGACTCGAGATCGGACATCGCGTCCTCGGGGGATTTCGATTGACCGAGAGTAGTATTGACCTCGCCGGAGATCTCTGAGGACTGCTGCGGCCAGACTGCAGTAACTGGCCGGGGAACGGCATTTTCGCCGATGACGCGGAACGTGTCCATGAATCTACCTATCTCTGGAACCTCTGACGCTCCTTCCGAGCTGAGCACGGACGGCTTCGGCGGGATTTGACCAACGCCCTTGAACACAGCCTCGAGGTGGAAGCTGTCGGCCATCGTCGCTTTAATGAATTCCGTAGCAGCTTCCTTCTTCTCGGAATAGGGGTTCATCGTCATGTTCCAGCCGCCGAGTGCACCCACTGGTCCGCCACGACCGTCGTATTTAGCCTCGTCTGCCGAGACCGCATGTGGGATTGGCATGAATCCAAGTGAATCACCAAGTTCCTCGGAAGCGTCCTTGATGTAAGAGGGCCAGTTCCGGTTAGCGACGGCGTTGCCGTTCAAGAAGGGATCCGCAGAGTTCTGTTCGTTCCACTGGAGGACAGCCTCCGGGGCAATATTGCCGGCATAACCGTCAAGGGCTTCTGAATCGTCCTCTCCATGAATAAACGTGCGAATCATTCTGATGGAGTTCAGAACCGGTTCCTCGTTAACGGTAATCGGGCGGTCACCAATCGGGCCGAACAGGTTCCCACCGAAGTACGCACCGCCCCAAGAGGACAGGAACTCGTTGAAGTTACAGCATGACAGTCCCTCGTAGTCGGCTGCCTGGAAAGTGTATCCGTACTCGATTCCGTCGTTACTCTCCTTGACTTCACTCACGACTTTGGAGAACTTCTCCCAGGTAATGCCTTCAGTCGCCCAGTTTTCGCCGTCTGGATCGTATCCAGCTTCCTTAACTAGGTCCTTGCGGTAGCCCATGCCCGGCAAGCCAACCCACATAGGGATGGCGTGCAGTTTGCCATCTTGACTCTTCGATGTTGACACTGCGGAATCGAAGTATTCTTCGTTGACCGTATCGATGTGGTCACTCGACAGATGGTTTTCTAGGTTCTCGACCTGATCTCGGACGATAAACGGAATTGTCCAGCCACCGTCCATCATCAGGAGGTCGGGCTTGCTTCGTTGAGAGTTGAGCCACTGAGTGTACTGGTCCTGGCGCTGATCGGTAACACTCGAACCAGCAATAATGTTGAGTTCAATATGCTCCGGAAGACCCGCGTTCCGTAGTTCGCTTAGGACGACATCTTTGTTCTGTTCAATCCGTGGATCCGCAGCCCAATCAAGCGTAATGGTTTCCTGCCCCGGAGTCCCGGTAGTATCACCGCCGTCGTTACCACCTCTATCATTGTCATCAGTACCGTCGTCGCCACCACCGCCGTCGCCGCCGTCCCCGTTGCCGCTACAACCTGCGAGGGCAACAGTTCCCGCGGCACCAGCCGCTTTAACGAACCGACGCCGGTTGACCGACCTGTTCGATGAAGATTGTTTATTATTCATCTTGATCCCGAATCAATCACTAACTGGCTATACAATAAATCCCCTTACAATCACCGTTCGAAACAGTTGGGGGGTTTAAGTACTCTTGTCAGTGAGTGGTTCAACGTTTGAGATCTGGATTCTGGTCGCACGGACATCTTCGACAAGAGCCCCAAATCCACCGATCGTATATGACTCAGATTCGGATTCAACGACCAGAAAGACCTGATCAGCCTCTTTTAGTGTAACGTCATCGTCTGTATCCGGGAAAATGTCAGTAATAAACCCCTCCACATGTGTTTCACGGCCGGTTTCAGTCTCGTACCCGTCGACTGACACCCAAAGTGGGTTTTCCTTGTCAGAGTACGGTTGCAATTCACGAATACACTGTCTTATACTGGCGTACTCCTTCGGTAGATCTCCCGTACTTCGCTCGTGAATTATATCCCAACGTCTCCAGAGAGTATCCTGAAAATACCGGTAGAGCATCGTTGAAAGCGCTTGATCTTGAACGAACATTCCATATCCAGTACGAGGTCGCGAGACCCCAAAATATGCCTTATGAGCGTCAACTAGCGCCAGAAACGGCGCAGGGTCCCTGCGATATCGAGCTTCTGATGTCGTCTCTCGTAAGTATGGAGCCAAGTCTTCAATTCCCGTCTCTGATTCTTCACTGACGTAAGCAGAAACATTCACTATAATACCGTTCGCAACCACATCTGTGAGCGCATCGCGCACTTGAAGAAAATTTGATGCCGAGATCGCTAAGTGGATGCTCTCGTTTGCCTGCCGAATATCTTCATCCGCATAGTTGATTACTTTAGTGAAATCACTATATATTTCGAATGAATGCTTTTCTAGGGGTGACTTCTCCCAATAGTCATTAATCAATTCAGCAGATTCGACGAAGTTATCGGCTTTTTCTTCCAGCTGAGACGTAAACTCAGTTGGATCAATGATACGTGCTCTCAGAGACTCCTTTTCGTAGGTTTCTACGAGTCCTTTCTCATCTAAAGTTTCAAGGATATCGTAGATGCGAGGTTGTGGTACGTTAGACGCTTCGTTGATCTCGGAAGCAGAGGCATCGCGAAGTTCTAGAATAGTGAGATAGGCGTTGGCCTGGTATGGAGACAAACCGTACTCTTCAAGGACGCTCTCAATTTCGTCAAGGCCCATGCTACTCCCAATATAGAACGAAAATACATAATATTTCCTGTAGACAGGAGGTCTCTCTTCAGCACAAATCAGTTCTATCTTAGTTAAACTAAATATAAAGGACCTCTATAAAATGAGGCCCGAAATCAGTCACATCTACATACGATATGCGAATATCTTTCACATCTACCACCATAATCATATTCATATAGTGTATAGTAAAATATAATTCCATATTAATCCAGAAATATAATAGGCTAACAATAGTAGTAATACTAGTAAGAGAGTAGTTTTGATGGCAAGAAACGGATGGCCTAACGTGTCCCTGTTAACCACAAGGCTACCTGCTCATCCTTTGCTGCTTCACGTTGACGGGTAATAAATAGTTCAAGCCTGGCGGCGGTCTCAAACTGGCCGTAGCGCACAGAAATCGACGACTGATGTTCGGATTAAACACACATAGAAGTGTCACAAACAGCAATTACAACCAAAGAAGCGACAAAACGGCGAACCTACCACCCTCAGTATATTACTTCGATACCATATATCTCCATATATAACCAGATGTGTATTATTCTGGCTGCTCTATTGAATCCGATGACGGCGGCGGGATCGTCGGACTAGCATCCAGCGTTTGAGCAGGAGTCAGCAACAGCTGGCTGGTCGGAATTGGCTTTCGCTCTCCAGAACCACCGGCCGTGGTGAATCGCCAGACGTAGCTTGATTTCACGGTGTCACGGCTCGCTTGATGTTGTGAACGACACATTTCAGGACGATTTCGCGGAACTCCCGAAACCACGCTCGCGCACGCACGGCGTCGCCGAGCGTGCGCTTGATCGTCGAGAAGACGGTTTCACACGTCGATCGTTGGCGGTAGCGAGGCCCATCGATCCGCGCGTTGTGCGCGTGATCGATGGGCCGGAACTCGCGGTGTTTGATCAGTGGTCTCACGCCCTCATCGCGGAGTTTCTCGCGTAATTCCATCCAGTCGTAGCCTTTGTCTGCAGCGAGGCTGGCCAGGTCGCCCGCGTTGCGGCGGGCGACCTGCCAGCCGAGCTGTGTGTCGTGGCGTTTCTCGGTCGTACAGTGAACGTCCAGAATCGCGTGGCTTTCTGTGTCGACGAGCGCAGTCGCTTTGAGCGTCTGGACGCGGTAATTCGTCCGGCGGCAGTAGTGTTTGCTGGCGGTTTCGCGGTCGAAGAACGTCGCGTCGATGGCGGCGTGACCGCTTGGCTCGTGCAGCTGCGCCGAGAGGCGCAGCAGTACTCGCCAGAGCGCTGTCTTGATTCTGTCAAACCACTTGACTAGCGTGGAGTGGTCGGGAAGATCGGCCGCGTTGAGGCCGATCTCCCCGAGTATTTGTGGCATCTCACTCAGCAAATCGAGTGCTTCTCGGTAGGATTTTTCCAGGTAAACCCGCAGACAGTGCAGCGACACTACCGCATACTCGGCGAAGCCGCCACCCCCTTCGGGGGCGGCGACTTCGCCTCGCCCACCAACAGCATTTTTAGCTAACTGAACGACTTTGCTCGTGAAGCGGGAAATTTTCGACATAGGCATCGACGGTTTCCCGCTTCACTTTCCTCGTTCTGACGGTCGAAGCCGACGCCGTCTAGCGATTCACCAGAGCCGAACCACCCCATCGTTCGAAGTCCGCGTGTGAGAATCCGTCACTACTGGATCTGATGACCGTGTATTCAGCCCCGGTCCCCGCGCTGTCTGCGGATTCAACAGAGCAATTCTGGCCAAATGTCTGAGGACAGAGTCGAATCTTTCGTTGGCTTGTTTTATCATCTATGGCGACTGGCATTGTTGAGATTAGCTAATTCCACGCAAATGCAAAGGTTTGAAGCCACGTTTCGGCGGATTCTACTGGGCGTTGCGGAAATGATTTGCAAACTGCCTCGTCCGCAGTTTTGCCAGTTTGAAAATACGTTCAACGGGATTCCGATTTCCATGGGTAACATGCTGAAATCCGAGGTTTTCCTCGAACAGCGCAGGCTGCAACCACAGGGCGCCATCGACGAGAAACATGGCATCGGCGACATCATGTTTCTCTTGGAGTCCCTGCGGAAACTGTTTTGTCAGGACAATAGTTCGTGTCGGAAACAGCCGCACATGCAGGAGCTCGTTCGTTTCGGGGTTGACGGCGGTGTACAGCCAGAATCGTTGATCGTTGAGTTGAATCACGGTTTCATCAACCGCAACGTGATTTGGACTCTTGCCGTCGTGAAGTTGTAGATCGACTTTCTGTATCCAGTTATGAATGGTAGAACGAGCGCGTCTGACACCGAAACTATCGAGAACATGAACAGTACTGAAAGCGATAGTCCTGCCGCATGAAGGTGGATACTGAGCTTCATCAGCGGCTTCATCCTTATCTGAACAGTGCCACGACTGGCCGAAAGATTCAATGATTCCATTCGAGTGAACTACGATATGCCTCAGTCGAAAGCGAACAGAACTGGAATCACTTTGTTTGACGAAAATCAGTGTGTTCCCTGTCTTTTGACCAACGTATCACTCTTGATTGTCGTTAGTACACTGATTTCGTACTTCTCCGTACTTGGCGGCGTTATCACTACCATCTCTGGAGGAGTTATAATTCTATTCAAGGGATACCTCGTCCCGTACACGCCAACCTTTGCGCCGCAATTAGTTAATCGTCTGCCGTGGGATCTATTCGATAAAGACGTGCAGAAGAGTGATTCATTAGTGTACAGAAATTCCAAATCTGGGGAACAACTGATGAGGGATTTGATCCAAGAACAAGTTATTACATCGAACGAAGAGGAACTACTACTCACAGATGAGTTCAAGTCGCGCTGGACCGCTCGAATGCACTCACTTCGTGACGTTTCGACAGACCGGATAGGCCAGCGGCTCAGAGACGCGATTCCGGGCGCGACCGAGTCTACTGTATCAAAGGTAAACGACAATACGTACATCGTACTATCGAATAAATCAGACGACCTGAAACAGGAATCGTGGCTGTCACCACCGGTCGCTATCTCGGAAACTGCAGCAGCCGAACTGCTCCAAGATACTTCCCTTGAACCAGAACGACGGGCCGAGGCGGCACATCTACTCACGATGTTTAGCCAATCCTGTCCAGCCTGTGGAACCGAAGTCGTCGAGGAACCGGCTGGAGGCTGCTGTGGTCCGCCCCAAATAGGCCCCGATGGCGACCCACTCATCGCACTCGTCTGTAAGAACTGCTCAGTGCAGTTATTCACGTTTGAACCATAGATCGCTATACGACAAGGTGTGTTCCGCCAGAGTATGCTTGAGGACTCTCTCATTATGAGAGTGAAGAACTCGCTTGAGAAGGCTGTGTTGAATCACTAGACGGCAGCGGAACAGGTCAGTAAACCAAGAGTTGAAGTGGGTGATCTCGGTTGCCTGTGACCCAGATCTCCCGCTTCAGTGGGGACGTCCTACCGGTCGCTCAAAGCGTTACTAGCCATGGAAACGAATCCGCCGCCACCTTCCGGGGCGGCGGATTCGCCGACTATGCCCTTGTCTCCCTGCACTGTCTACGGATTTACCTCGATGCATTCTACCGAATGATGATTGACTTGCTCAAGCAGATGCCCCTCAGCATTTACGTTGTGTAAGGCGTTCAACCGGATCAGTATGAGCGTCTGTCGAGCGCTGCTGCGCCAGTCGGCGTAGCTGCACGATCCCTCTGAACACGGCGCGATCGACGCCACCTTCTACGAACGCTCAGCTGCAAGCCGCCACTACTGCCAGCGGACAAACTACCGCGTCCAGAAGCTAAAGGTCACGAAACTCGTCGATAAAGGCTCTCAAGCAGTCCTCGACGTTCACTGTTTGACGACCCGGGAAGGAAGTGACGCAGATCTCGCCGAGCAGATCGCCCGCCGTAATGCGGGCGATCTGCGGTCTCTGGCCGCTGACAGGGCTACAACAAGCAGTCACTCCGCAAGGCACACGTGAACTCGGGATCAGACCGCTGATCAAACATCGCATCTTCGCGCCCTACGACTACGCGCACAACGCTAGAATCGACGAACGACGCTACAATCAGCGCTCTATGACCGAGGCCGTGAACTCGGCTATCAAGCGCTCACTTGGCTTCGCCGTGCGAGCGCGAACCTGGTTCCGTGAGCCTCGAGAAATGCCCCATGTGTGTCGTCTATAACATCAAGTGAGCGGTGAAACAGTGAATACCACCGCAGTATAGCGATTCAATACAGTCTTGAAGCGGCCGAACAGCGTCAATTCAGAGAGTACAAGCGAGACGGTTTTCCACCCCGGCGTAACACCTGTAATGTCCAGAGATTCTGCTACAGTGGCGGCCCGAAAAACTGGCACCTCACGACCCCTGCTGGGAGGTCCAGCCTGAATTACTTGTGCACAGGTTATAGTCGGTCCTTCACGTATGTTCAACCGTATTTAGAGATTATCGACACACCGTTGAGAAGGGGCATCTGATCAAATTTGTTTGTCACGCAGTTGTCGTCCATAAATCATGATTATTCTATATATTGCAACTATATCAAATTGGTACAATGAAGGAATGATCGAACCTATCCGGAGATAGTGTCGTAAGAAGGAAATGATCGCGTACCCGACTAGCTCACTTATGAATTATCGTGCATGAGGGTCTTCGAACTCTCCCGCATCGGGATGGAGCGCATCTCGTCTGTCAGCGACAGCGCCATCGGGTTTCGATACTGGCCCCTCCAGAAGAGGGTCTTCTGTCCGTTCCATCCAGTCCCAAAGTCGATCCCGGAGGTCTTTGCGGACTGATTCGTACTCTGGGTCATCTATCAGATTATGACTCTCGTTCGGATCGATATAGAGGTCATATAATGCTTCCTTCGGGGGCTCTCGATCAAAGTAACCGAGGTCTATAAAGAACTCTTTCGATGGACCGGCATCCGTATTGGGGGCGACGTGTCTGTCGTACTCTTCGTCGAACCGCTGCACGTAGCGGTAGCGTTCTGTTCGAATGGACCGTTTCGGTTCGTATGCTGCGTGATACGTCACTTCGCTAAAGACCTCGTCGCGGATCGAATCTACTTCCCCGCGCAGAAGTGGGAGCAGCGAGTACCCCTCAACCCATTCTGGAATATCGAGCCCTAAGTATTCGCACAACGTTGGGAATAGGTCAAGTTGGGATACGAGCTCGTCGATAGTAGCAGGTTGCGTGACATCGGCCCGTTCTGGAAAGCGTGCTATCAGCGAGACGCCAGTGCCAGAGTCATTCAGATTACACTTCATCAGCGGGAAGGGAATACCGTGGTCCGTTGTGAATATGACAAGAGTCTTATCAAGTAAGCCCGTCAATTCGAGCGTTGTGATAATGTCCCCAACGCAGGTATCGACACTCCGGATTGCGGCGTGATACCCGGCCATCTCGTCCCGAATTGGCGGAACGTCCGGTAGTGGATCCGGTGGGGCCACGGAATCGGGATCGACGAGATTCTGATCAAGGGGAAGCGGTTTATGCGTGTTATCAAATCCTATTGATAAGAAAAAAGGATCCGGATCTTTCATGGAACCTACTTCACGGATGTACTCGGTGGCCGCTGCAGTGGCTGAAAAGTCGTGGTGGGTGTGGTCATGATCAATCGGAACATCGTCGATTGCGGACTCGTCGACGGGCAGGACACGATCATAGCCAAGGATCGACTTCTCTGGATTGCTCTCACTTACGTCCCTCGCGACCTCGTGTTGTTGACCGACGAGTACTGTTTCAAATCCCTGTTCTGAGAGAAAGTTCGACAGGTGACGCTCGTAACTGTCCATCTCAAATCCCCGATGCGCAAGACCGATGAGGCCGTTGGAATGGGGACTCGAACCGGTGAGCAGTGCTCCTCGACTTGGCGAACAGGTTGGGCCAGCGCAGTGAGTTTCTCGGAACAAAATGCCATCGTCAGCGAGGCTTTGTAGGTTCGGTGTGTCGATTCCGTAGCCGTACGGACTGATATATCGGCCGGTGTCGTCAGTATGAATAATTACGACATTTGAGAGAGGTGCCATTGACATTTTCGGACAAATGTGCTCAGATAAAATAGAATTCTTATAACGGCAATAGTATAATAACTCTTTTTTATGCAGTTAGGCCATAAGATCCCTTATAATATATGAGAATATCCGTTCACGTCTACCCTTTAATATATGACTACACTATTATGTTTATCTAGATCTTCACCTTGGAACAGATTTATGGATCTATAGTCATCGTTTATCGATAATGCGAGAAACAGGTACGACTATCGGTATCATTGGACTCGGTCTGATGGGTACGAGACACGCAGCAAACCTGTCGGATTTGGACGCAGACATCGTCGCCGGAACGGACGTCGATCCAGACGCCAGACGAGCTTTCGAGAACAAGTTCCAGGCAACGACATATGCCGATCATGAACGGATGTTTGAATCGACCGATCTCGATGGCGTGGTGATTACAACACCGAATAAGTTTCACGAACCAGCTGCGACGGTGGCACTCGACGACAGTGTCGCCGTCTTGTGTGAGAAACCGCTCGCACATTCGCTTGACTCGGCAGAGCGGATTGCCGTCGCAGACGAACGTTCAGACGCTTTCTGTATGGCTGGATTCAAACATCGCTTTAGCCCAGCTGCATCTCTATTCAAGGCTTATCAGCAGGACGGTGAACTGGGCGATATAAACGCTATCGAAGGTGCATATGTCCGTCGCCGTGGAATTCCCGGACTCGGATCGTGGTTTACTAACGAGGAGGTAGCCGGTGGCGGTTCGCTCATCGATATTGGCGTCCACGCGATCGATTTCGCTCTGCACCTAGCGGATTATCCGGACGTAAAGGAAATCACAGGTGTAACTCGAAGTACATTCATCACGAGAGACGATTATGACGACCCCGACGACTGGGCAGGGAAGTGGGACACGAGCGATGGTTCAAACGATGTCGACGATTCGGCGACAGTCTTCCTACGGTGTGAAGATGACTTGACGATATCACTCGAGATCGCGTGGGCGACGAACAGAAACCCGGACGAAACGTTCATCGTTCGCGGTACGGAGGCCGGTGTTCGTATGGATCTCCGTGGGAATTCGCTCGAGGTATATAAGACTGGCAGTAAGGATCATGACCACTACCAAGACACGACACTCAGATCTGAACGCGACACCAACAAGCTATATGAGGAAGACGCCGCGTTTTTGGAGGGGATCCGCACAGGTGAACGGCCAGAAGTAAATCAGATCGACGAAGCACTGCAGGTCCAACGCGTTATCGACGGGATTTATCAATCTAGCACGCAGCAATCATCAATCACCCTCGACGACAATAGCCAGCGTCAAGAAACAATCGTCGAAGACGATTAGTTCATCTGTCTATTTAAATGGGCCGGACATAGAGGCCGTTACACCGCTGTTGAGACAGTTCACTCGTCGATCCAGATTGGTGATCCCCATGCATACTGCCCGTTACGCTGTGCGGCTCGAACGTAGTAATAATCCTCACCGCTGCTTGCGGGAAGGTCCTCGAACTCGACTGTCGTCCGACAGACTGACTCGTGATGAGCCTGACCGGCGCGGACTTTCCGCGCGTTATGATATACGATATCCCGGTTGGCGATGTCTTCGTCCTGAAGTTCGAACTCCGCCGCCAAACGATTACAGGACTCCGTCTCGAACGCAAACAAGTGGTTTTCTTGCTGGGCGCGTTCGAGGGGGACCTCCAATCGCTCGCCTTCGACGTCGATGACGACGACAGTCTCGTCGTTGCCGTCCACCTCAACAATAAAACCCTGCGTGGTCATATCAGCATTGCCTTCAGGAAGGAGATAGCTTTGGTTGTTTCGCGACGTGACGACATCGAAGTCACATTTGCCATTTCGGAAGTCGTACTCTTGGCCGAACCCACTGAAACGGGGCTGAACTGCGGTGACCGTGCCATTCGTCGCACTGATCGTCCCGGACCAGTCGAAGGTAGTTTCGTCGAAGTCGCCGTACTCAGGAGTCGGTCCCCAGCCGAACTCGATCAACATCCGATACCGATTTGACTCCTCAACTGGCGTGTCGTCCTGGTGTGTGTAGACATGCTCGACATCGCCGTTGTGAAGGAGTTCGATACGGTCGAGCGGGAGCGGACAGTCAACTTCCACAGTAGCGTTTCGCTCGACAGCGTCAGTGATGTGTGACCCAAGTGGATGGCTGTCGATCGACCACCACAACGTAATCCGATCGCCGGTGACGCCGTAGGTGCGACGGTCCCGCAACGCTTGCCAAACGGCTTCGCGGGTCAGTTCGGTCGCCCAGATACCGGCGACACCTTTACCCCAGGTTCCTGGAAGTCCTGGGCCATCGTTGGACGCGATGGCACCAACGTGGTGGCCTTGGTCCAGACCGTCGACGAATGTGCCGCCGGAAGTCCGGGGCCCCATATCAGGATTATCATCCATCGCAACCGGGGAATCGATCGACTCACTGGAGCCGTGACTAGAGTACACTTCGGTCAAAGGAGACAACACCTCGTCATGGACGTCCCAATCTTTCCCGCGATTTCCGATGTTATAGGCAGTGTGGTGGGGCAACACAAGTGCGTCCCGGGACGCCATGTTCTCCAGAAGCGAGGGGAGATCACGTGTCTGGTCAATTGGATATCCCTCGTCCTTGTAGTAGACGTTGTGGTCCCCCCATCGGCCGCGGTTCCCGTTCCATTCGTAGGCCGGGAACGTGACGAATTCTCCTGACTGATTGTTCCGTTCTGACGCAGCCTGGATATCGTCCCACCACGACTCGAACTCCGGATCAGGACCTACTGACTCCTCACGAATACCACCCTCGCGGCCCTTGCGATACCACTTGAACGGATAACACTGTACCACGGAGACATCGAGATGCTGACTAGCGTACCGTAGCAGAGTATCGAGTTCGGTTCGGTCCGCACCCGGACCGGTCATGTGCTTGTGAAAGTCTCCCCAGAACAACTGGTAGCTATCGGACGAATCTGAACGCATCGTTGAGTCGATTGTAGAATAGGTATTAAACCCTTCCCATTCACATAATTTATCATACAACTCGTGCCGGATCCGGCTAGACCGATCAGCTTGAAATCGGTAGGTACAGTTGTGCTATATGATGTAACCGGATAGTCATAATGAGGCCATGGTCTTTTTGTTGTCCGTGTCTTTGTAGCATATATGTCGTCAGAAAGCTTCGGCATCGGACTCGTCGGTGCCGGTTTCATTAGCCGCGAAGCACACGCACCTAGTGTCGAATACATTCCTAATGCTACGATTGCCGGCATCCAGAATCGAACGCGGGAGAATGCAGCGTCGCTTGCCGACGAGTGCGAACAGTCTAGTGGAGCGAAGCCCTCGGTGTATGGTGAGGGCGAAGTCGCCGAACTGGCTGCCGATCCCGATGTCGACGCAATCTGGATCACGACACCGAATTTTACGCGCCTCGCCGCAGTGGAGACCGTCGTCGAGGCCGTCGAAGACGGCGCCGACCTGCAGGGCATCGCTGTTGAGAAGCCCATCGCCAGAACAGTCGCTGAAGGTCAGCGGATTCTCGATCTCGTCGAGCGGGCTGACCTCCCGCACGCCTATCTGGAGAACTGGCCTCACGAACCTGATATTGGTGACATGAAATCGCTGCTGTGGGAACGTGGACGGGACGCCGGTCGTCCATACATCGCGCGCTCTCAGGCGGAACACGGCGGTCCGCATTCCGGCTGGTTTTGGGATGGTCGCAAGCAGGGCGGTGGAGCGCTGACAGATATGCTCTGTCATGCTCTCGTAAACAACGAAGTGTTACTATCCGACCCCAACGGATCACCCCTCGAAGCCGTCTCAGTTACGGCAGAAACTGAGACACTCAAGTGGAACCGTGACACCTACGCAGCGGAACTCCAGGACGCGTACGACATCGACTTCGCTACGAACCCTGTCGACGACTACGCGTCCGCTACAATCAAATACGAAGACGAACAAGGACGTCCGGTCATCTCTGAGGCGACCGGGTCTTGGTGCTACGTTGGCTCAGGCGTCCGTCGGACAATTGAACTGCTCGGACCGGAGTACTCGGGCCAGGTACTCTCCGACGAAACTTCCTCGAGCGTCTTCTTTTCCGACGAACTCGCGAACGGCGAGGGCTGGGCGGAGAAACAAAACGCCACCAGCGGTCGGATGCCCGTTGCGGCCGCCGAGGTCGTCAACGGCGGCTACGTCGCGGAGAACCGTGACGCGGTCGACGCCTTCAGGAACGGCGAGAACGGGACTCTCGACCTCACTGATGGACTCAGAGTCTTACGCCTGTGCATGGCCGCTTACAAGGCAGCCGAAACCGGAAATGAGGTTGACCCCCGAACTGCTGACCTGGAGAAGTACGTTCCGATCCCTGCGCGAGAGTAGCAAGAGAGGGGAGTTCAGTAGCTCTCGGTTCTTTCTGACCTAGACGGGACTACTATCACGCCCGGAGGCTGAAAAAGGATATTTAGTTGCCCCCCACTTGCCTCAGACGCAAAATCCCTGTTCGTGCGGTAGCACTAGGAGCGAATCTCGTTTAATCGACTAGTTCGAGTCGCTCGCCGGCCTCCGCACTGCGCCGTGCTGTCTCGACGATCCGGTGGGCCTCCCGACAGAACTCGGGATCGAGTGGCCCTTCGGGATCCTTGTCGTTTTCGAGACAGTGAATCACGTAGTGTGCAAGGTCCTTGTACTGCGGTTCCAGAGTATCAGCCGTCACGGTGTACCCTTCAGGTGTGTCAGCAGTTGACACCTGAATCAGGTCACCCTCTGTTCGGTTCGAGATCGCGCCGTCGGTTCCAATAATTTCGTATCCCTTCTTGTTTGTCGGCTGTACCTCCCATGGATTGGTGAGCATCCGCCACGTAGTCTGGAGTGTCGACAGCCCATCCTCGTAACGGCAGATTGTCGCGCTCTGGACATCAACTGGCCCATCCTCGGGTGTATATGACTCGGCGATTACGGTTTCTGGAAGTTCTCCGTCACGGAACCACGTCGAGAAGGTCGACCCGTAACCGAGGTAATCGAGCATGGAACCACCGCCGTCGGTCGAATCGTAGAACCAGCTGTCGTCAGGCGGTGCACCGGCATTGCCACCGTAGTATTGGACTTCGATGACGTCGCCGATGACGCCGTCGGAGACAAGTCGACGAAGCGTGTGTCGTTCGGCATCCCAAGCTGCCGGCCAGTTGATGAATAACTTGCCGTCTGTATTTGCCATCGAATTGAGCATCCGATCAGCGTCCGCTAACGTCACGGAAAGCGGTTTTTCGACGACAACATGCATCCCATAGGGCGCAACTCGCTCGACGAAGTCCGCGTGGAGTGAGTTACGAGGGCAACCGATGACCACGTCGGCATCAACGGTTTCTAGACATTCGTCGAGATCCTCGAAAACGATGTCGTCCGAAAGATCCAGAGTTTCGACAGCCTCTGGAAGGGACCCAGTTGAGGTCTCAGGTGTCTCGTCACAGACGCCGACTATCTCGGCGTTTGGATGTTCGTGAACCCACTGGAGGTTCGTGTTCATGTGCATCTGATCGAAATTCGCACCGACGAATCGCCACGTCATGAATAGATGACTGTCCCCGCACGTATATAAAACATGTGTGAGGGTGCTAGCGTAGAGTTCGCCCTGAGATAGACGCACGGTATTTATGGAAGTCTCCGATTTGATCGAAGCAACGTTACTTATGGGGCCCAGGTCCCGTAAAGATAATTCAAACATCCTATATAATGACAGTGGTACCACTGTTATAATATATAGGGTGCGACCACGAAGATGGTATGCTGGACCTCCTTTAAGTATCGCTCTTGCCAACATGATTGACAAATGGTGGAACCTGCCTGTCTCGCGCTTTGGTCCCAACTGCCTTGTTGAATCCGGTGTAGCGGTCACTGTGTGAGCGAGCGTTCGAGGTTGTAAACGGCGGCGGTGAGCACCTGTTCCCAAAATACTCGGTACCAGGCGCGTGGGCTGACAGCGGAGCCGTATCGGCGTTAATGGCCGAGAAGGCGGTCTCGGCCATCCAGCGCTGCCCGTAGAGCCCGCTGTCCAACCGGGCGTTGTGTGCGTGGTCGTAGATCTAACAAAGAGGAGTGTTTCAACTCGGACTACTTCAGTGGGCTCCGGTGAATCACTAGACGGCGTCGGTTTCGACCGTTAGAACTTGGAGGATGAAGTGGGAAATCGACGATGCTCTATGTCGAAGTATGCCGCTTACGAACAAAGCGGTCACGTTAGCTTCTGAAACATCCGGTGACACACGTCTCCTAGCGCGATGCAGCCGCGTACGCCAAGTGTGCGGACAAGCCCCTCCCGACGGAAGCCGAGTAGGAGTACGTCGCCCGCGACGGTCACGAACAGCGGCGTTTCCCGTAGGGCGATCGGCTGACACCGGACGGTGAGTTCCAGTGTACCACTTGTCAGGTGAGGGAGCAGGAGTTTCCGGAGTACAATATCGGCGCGAACGGCACGTACAGACTGCGCCGGTCAACGCGTTCGATCCTAACGACTACGAGGTCTACAACGTCGTCGGGAACGTCTGGAAGTGGCGCATTGGCTGGTTCAGCCCCGACTATCACACGACCGACGACCACGACAATCTGACCGAACCCAAATCGGGGGAGGGGCGAACGGGTGATGCGCAGCGGGTCGCACCTCTGTCACCGATCGTGGTACAACCGGTATCGCCTCGGCATGCACTCAAAGAACACTCCCGACAGTTCGACCGGGAATATCGGGTTCCGGTGCGTCGTCGACGCCTCGAGTCGGTAACGCATTGATCATCCCGCCTCGTCCCGAGGGAAAAACCACTAAACCCCGGACGTTTTGGGTACGAACGACCTATGGAAGAGATACACACGGATGCGGCACCTGCAAGTATCGGCCCGTTTTCGCAGGGAATTAGGGACGGCAACCGGATCTTCGTCTCGGGGCAAGGGCCCGTCGATCCTGACTCCGGGGAAGTCGTCGGCGACGACATCCGGAAGCAGACGGCCCGGACGTTGGAGAACGTCGGTGCCGTCCTCGAAGCCGGCGGGAGTTCCCTTGACGGAGTAGTGAAATCGACTGTGTTCGTCACAGATATGTCGAACTACGATGCCGTCAACGAAGTGTACTCGGAGTACGTGAGCAACCCGTACCCCGCGCGCAGCGCAGTCGAAGTCGACGAGCTCCCCATCGATATCGACGTTGAGATCGAAGTGATCGCTACAACGGATCCATGAAGGCCGTTGCAGTCCGGAGCGACGAAACCGAACCGACGCTTCTCGACGTTCCGAAACCGACGCCCGAAGACGGCGAGGCGCTTGTCCGCACTCTGCGCGTCGGCATCGACGGCACCGACCATGAAGTCATCAGCGGGTCCCACGGCGGCTACCCAGCGGGTGCGGACCACCAGATCCTGGGCCACGAAGCCGTCGGCGTGGTCGCCGACGCGACCACCACCAGGTTCGAGGAGGGGGACCTTGTTGTCCCGACGGTCCGGCGGCCACCCGCGAGCGGGTCGAATATTTATTTCGACAACGACGAGCCGGATATGGCACCCGCAGGCGATTACGTCGAACGCGGTATCGCCGGCGCACACGGCTATATGAGCGAGTACTTCACCAGTCCCGAGCGGTATCTTGTTCCAGTTCCGGATGATGTTGCGACGTACGGCTTCTTGATCGAGCCCATCAGCAACTCCGAGAAGGCGATTGAACACGCCTTCGCCGGCCGGTCGGCATTCCAGTGGACCCCGGAGTTCGCGTTCGTACTCGGGAACGGCCCGCTCGGGCTACTCACGCTCGCGATACTCGAACAGAACCGCGGAATCTACGACACCTTCGAGCGGATCTACTGCCTCGGCCGGCGCGATCGACCAGACCCAACAATCGACATCATCGAACAGCTCGGCGCGACATACGTCGACGCCCGGGAGACATCTCCTCCAGAGATGCCCGCGGCGCACGAACCCATCGATTTCGTCTACGAAGCGACGGGCTACGCCAAACACGCGCCTTTGAGTCGATCGACGCCCTGGCGCCGAACGGCGTCGCCGCACTGTTGGGCATCCCCGAGGATTGGGCGTTCGAGGTCGACGGCGGTCGACTCCACCGCGAGATGGTGTTGGAGAACAAGATGCTCCTCGGGAGCGTCAACTCCCACGTCGACCACTTCGAGTCGGCGAAGGAGTCGCTTGCGACGTTCCCCGAGTGGTTCATCAATGATCTGATAACGGGTGTTTACCCACCTGAGAAGGCATCCCGGGCGTTCGAGACCGGCGACGACGTTATCAAGACAGCCGTGGAGTTCGACACCCTATGAACAAGTACGATGTCCTCTTAGTGGGCGAATCATGGGTCTCACTCGCTTTCGAGATCAAGGGACGGAACGTGGTGGGCGATGCCGGCTACGAGGAAGCGGGGGGCGTATCTGATCGTCGTGCTCGAATCTGCGGGAGCGGCTGTCGAATTCGTGCCGTGCCACGCCGTCGATGACTGGTTTCCCTCGGCGGTAGAGAGACTAGCCGCGTACGACTTAGTCCTGTTGAGCGACGTCGGCGCAGACACTCTCCAGATAACTCCGTGAGTGGCCGCCGGCGAGACCGGCGTCGACTAGTGTTAACTCCTCGCCGAGTACGTCGCTGACGGCGGCGCGCTCGGAATGATCGGCGAGTATATGAGCTTCGCTGGGAAGCATGGTGCAGCGCGATACGGACTCACCGCCGTTGGCGACGTCCTCCCGGTGACAGTGGGGCGCGCGGACGACCGGGTGGAAGCACCTCACGGACCGTGTCCTTGACCGATAGACGCCCTACCCGGGTCACCTCCGTCGAAGTGGCCGTCGATCCCGGGTTACAATCTGGTCGAGGCCGATCAGGACGCGACGGTGTGGGCGACAGTGGGCGGCGATCCGTTGCTTGTTGTCGGCGACTACGGCGACGGAAGTGCAGTCGCGTTTACGACTGACTGCGCTCCTCATTGGCACCCGAAGCGTTCCCCGAATGGGAGTCCCTACCGACGCTTTGGGCCTCCATACTCGCTCGCGTTTCAGGGTGACCCGCTGCTGTTCCCCCACCTGCGGACATCGGTCATAGATACGACCTGATACGATCGACAACGTAGGTTGCCTGGTCGTCGGTCAGACACATCGGGTTGATGGTGAATGCGTCGTCCGGAAGGCTGTCGGCGCCGACGAAGACCCGCGGGTCTCTCGCCGGAGTGAGAGCACGAGGTCCGTCGTCGTGAGGTCGGCCTCCTCCTCGTCGAGGGTGACGACAACCTCCGGGGCGATCGATACCTTGTCAGCCTCGGTCGTCCGTGTCGACAGCGCGGATTCGGATGCAAGCCTATCAGCAACCAGGGTCGCCCGGTCCAGCCACTCCTCACTGAGGGCGGCGTGGTCCTCCTCGACGAACAGATCGAGTGCGGTGATGAGGCCGGCGAGTTCTTCTTTGCCGACCTTCAGCGACCGCCCGATACCCTGCCGGGGGACGCCGTCGAATCGATCCACGTCGATGAGATCGGTCGGCGGATCCCACACAGGGTCTGCGGCGTGCATATCCAACTGTTGGAGAGCCACGGATTCGATGAGATCCGCCCGCCCGGCAAGGATCCCTGTCGTCTGTGGTCCACGGACTGCCTTCCCCCCACTGAACGCGACTAGGTCGGCTCCTTGGTCGATGAACCGTGAGAAGTTCGAGACAGGCGGAACTTCGGCGGCGGCGTCGACGATTACGGGCACATCGTGAGCGTGTGCGATGTCGACTACTTCCGGGAGCGGCGGGTCGGTATACTCCTTCTGGAGGTAAGCAACCGCGGCCGTGTCTTCAGTGATCGACTCGGCAATCTCCCAAGGTTCGACGCTCTGCGACCCGGTACCAAGGAAGGGGTCGTTCGTTCCGATATCGACAAGAGTGGCACCCGCGGCACGGAATGCGTGATCGTAACCGGTGCGATGCGTCCGGGGGACGAGTATCTCATCGGCCAGTCCCTCGGTATTCGGTAGTTGGTACATCGAATCCAAGTCATCTCCGGCAATGCAGGCGGCCGCAGCCAGCAGAAGGCCGGCGGAGGCGCCGGAAGTAACGTATCCGGCCTCAGCGCCGGTGACAGTGGAGATGAGGTCGCTGGCCCGGGCTTGGAGGTCGGAGATCCGTATGAACGACTCTGAGGCCTCGGCCATAGCCTTGACCGCTTCTTATCAATCTCGCAGGATCCACCCTCTCACTTTCCGCCGCGAGCTTGGTCTGGGAACAGACGTTTGTTCGTCAATGCTGCCGCCTTCACCGGATTCAAGAGAGCACTCCGGTCGGTACAGCAGGGGCTTATATCGATTCTTGAGGACTTCGAGACAAGTAGTATTTCTTCAGGGGGACCAGCAACAATTCGAAGAGCGAGTAGAGGATATTCTCTCAGTTCGCCAATCTACGTTAAATACGCGGCCTTCACTTCCTCATCTCGACAGACACGATCTTTGTGAGTGTCTCTACAGTGAGGAGTCTTGGACATATCCAGTCCTTATCGCTGCCAGACACTTACTTAATTCAATCGCTTTTACGACCGGTAATCAGCCACGCTCCACAGAAACTCTAGCGAGTGAGTACCCAACGTTTAATTGATAGTTGCAGCGCTTCAGGCTGACCGATGTGAATGACGACCCCCTCCACGAGATTGACGCACTGGACTCCCAGTACGACTGTCTCGGGCTCTGAATGCCTCCGACGGTTCGGTCTAGCGGCGTCTGCTCGTTCGACCTCAGCGTAACGTTTACTACCGACACCATCGGCACCTGAAGCATGGCCGAGGACGACCCAGCGTGCTGTGCTGCTACCCGGAACGAGGATCCCACCTACCCTAAGCAAGAAGATATGGACTACGCTGGCAATTCCCCTGCAATGCCGCCTGCCTCGCCGGACGACGACCGGACGACAGCGATGATCCGTCTTGACGGTGGGACGTTTCAGATGGGGACGAACTCCGATGTGGGCTTCCCTCAGGATGGCGAGGGACCAGCCCGCAACGTGACAGTCGCCCCCTTCTATGTCGACAAGTACGCAGTGACGAACGCGCAGTTTCTCGAGTTCGTCCGTGAAACAGGTTACACGACTGACGCTGAGAAATATAGATGGTCATTTGTCTTTCAGGACTTTCTCACCGACGAGGCGCGCGAGCACGTCATCCAGAATGTCGAGGCTGCGCCGTGGTGGATGGCTGTCGAGGGTGCGACCTGGCTCCGGCCGTACGGCCCTGGATCGAATGTCATTGAAGATGATCTGTTGAAACACCCCGTCACGCACGTCTCTTGGCGTGATGCACAGGCCTATGCCGAGTGGGCGGGCAAGCGCCTCCCGACCGAGGCCGAATGGGAGTATGCTGCCCGTGGCGGTCTCGAAGGGAAGCGATTCCCATGGGGAGATGAACTGAAGCCGGACGGTGAGCACCGTTGTAACATCTGGCAAGGAGAGTTCCCCGAGCGCAACACCGGCGACGACGGCTATCTTGCAACGGCGCCGGTCAACGAGTACGAGCCCAACGGGTACGGACTCTATAACGTCTCAGGTAACGTGTGGGAATGGTGCGCCGACTGGTTCAGTCCGGACTATCACACCACTGACGCCTACGATCCGGACAACCCGACCGGGCCATCTGAGGGGGACCAACGGGTGATGCGCGGTGGATCACATCTCTGTCACCGGTCGTGGTGCAACCGGTACCGTGTCGCGGCTCGGTCGAAGAACACGCCCGACAGCTCGACGAGCAACATTGGTTTCCGATGCGTCGTCGACGCAAACCCCGAGTGAAGTGAGAAGTTCCGATCACAACTTCTCGTCCTCAGGGGTATGGGGTGTGACGAGTGAAAACTATAACTGCCATATTCTTACGGATGCAGTGAGTTTGGTAATAACGCGGGCCGCAGGGGCAGTCCCACCCTGTCCCAGTCCCTCCAAACGACATTTCTAGATGGATTTCTGTGTCGCTGGAACCTAGAACTCTGGCCTTGTTGAAGCCCTCTTGCCGTCTCGCGGTTTGCTGAGACGCCGGTCTTGCAATGGATCCGTGAAATCTAGTGGTGAGAGTAGCTCTTCCGAATGTAAAGTCTGAAAAATATAAAGAGGGAGAAACTCTGGAAGTCGAAGGACTGAAACATCTTCCAATCCTCGAAACTCGTTATAACTGTATGCTCGCGCTGACAGCAGTAGTAACACTGCTCCTCGCAGTCGTTGGGAGTCTCTTCATGGCGTGGACGATCGGCGCCGGATCGAGTGGATCAACGCCATTCGCGCCGGCGGTCGGTGCGAATGCGATTTCTGTGATGCGCGCGGGATTCATCGTAGGTTTGCTGGGTTTCGCCGGCGCCGTACTGCAGGGTGCGAATGTCTCTGAGACGATCGGCGGCGAGTTGATTCGGGGCGTCACACTATCCCCGCTCGCAGTCATTATCGGCCTGTTCACCGCTGCTGCGCTCGTCGCCGTCGGCATCTTCACGGGGTATCCGATTGCGACGGCGTTCACAGTCACGGGGGCAATGACTAGCGTTGGGCTCGCACTCGGAGGCATCCCTGCCTGGGACACCTACGGGCGAATCGTCGCACTGTGGCTCCTGATTCCGTTCGTCGGCGGTGGCGTCTCGTACGCCACCGCCAGGATACTGGCTTCGCCGCGAATTCCGACCGATGTTGCTATCGGCGTCCTCGGAGTCCTCACGGCACTCGTCGTCGTAAACATGGAGTTTACGGTCCTCGGGCCGCCTGGAGAGAGTCGGTCTCTTGCAGTTGCACTGTGGTCACTGGCCGATGCTACGGTCGGACCGTCCGTTCCCGAACAGGCAGGTATTTCGCTCGCGCTCGCCGGTGGAAGTGGCATCGCACTCAGGCGGACCCACGCCGCGTCGGCGGTGGCGACAGAGCGGCGGTTCCTGCTGGCTCTGGGCTGTCTGGTAGCGTTCTCCGCCGGCGCAACCCAGGTCGGACTAGCCGTCGGCCCGCTGCTGCCGCTGCTAGACCAGTGGACGATTCCGCTGGTTGCCGTGCTGGCGCTGGGAGGGATCGGACTGCTGGTGGGCTCGTGGACCGGCGCGCCGCGGATGATCAAAGCACTCTCACAGGACTACTCATCGCTGGGGTCGAAGCGATCGATTGCGGCCCTCGTTCCGTCATTCGTCATCGCCCAGACGGCCGTCTTCCTCGGTGTCCCCGTGTCGTTCAACGAGATCATCGTCAGCGCGATTATCGGGAGCGGTTATGCAGCGGAGAACTCGCCGGTGAGCGTCCGGAAAATGCGGAACACGACGGTGGCATGGGTCGGGTCCCTCTGCCTCTCAGGAATATGTAGCTACATCATCATAACTGTTGTAACGGCGGTTTCTTGACACCCACCGCGACAGCTCTGTCCGGACAGCGGATTGATCCTGTGTGACCGTTGTGAGGGTTCTCTGGTCGAATCTGCTCTATTGAATCCACGGACAGCGTAGGGATCACTCTTTGATTGCTTGCTCGAGGTTGTAGACTGCGGCGGTGAGCACGAGTTCACGAAACTCTCGGTACCAGACGCCCGGTCTGACAGCGGATCCGTATCGGCGTTTGATGGCCGAGAATGCGCTCTCGGCCATCCAGCGCTGCCCGTAAAGATCGCTGTCCAACCGTGCGTTGTGTGCGTGGTCGTAGTGGGCGAACAGCCGATGTTTGATCACTGGCCGGACGCCGTCTGAACGGAGTGCGTCCCGCAGTGATTGGTCGTCATAGCCTTTGTCGCCGGCGAGACTCTCGATTTTGTCGGTGTTGCGCAGCGCGACCCGACGGCCCACCTGAGTATCGTGGGGCCAGTGTGCCGAACAGTGGACGTCGAGGACGGCACACGACTCCGTATCGACCAGTGCCGTCGTTTTCAGCGTCCGTATGTGGCGATCCGACCGCGAGATATAGTGGCTGGATGCCGCCTGGCGGTCGACAAACGTGGCATCCATCGCGCCGTGATCGCCTGGATCGCAGCGGGTCGCCGAACGGTCGAGTAGTTGGCGCCAGATGCGGGTCGGCACCCGCTCGAATGACCGCCACAGCGTCGATGGTGCCGGGAACTCGAAGCGGGTCAACTGCAAGACTGCGCGTACCCGATCCATCTCACTGGCCCAGTCGACGATTTCCGCGTAGCTCGCGCTCATGTGAACCCGCAGAAAATGCAGCGTCAGATGCTTCCAGCCAGCAAATCCGTTGCCAGCCGGGTCACTCACCACCGCCGTGGGGCTGGCAGCACAGCGCTTTTGAGCTAGCGATGCGGCTTGTGTAACGAAGCGGAAGAGGAGTTTAGGCACATTCCCCTCTCCGCTTCGCTTCGACCTTCACAGCGACGCTATCCGCTCGCTGTCTCCGGATTCAATAGAGCAATCGAGACAGTAGTCTCGAGGAGATCGTTGCGGACCTCAAGGACGTCTTCTCCCGATGGCCGTGGTATGACGAACAGGAGACCGAGTACCAAATCCGCTACGAATTCTCGAACACGATCGACGGGGACACCCCGCTTCCGATGAACTGCGATAACGACGATCTACAACGCTACTGTATCGGCCAGGACCAGTGCCCCTACTCGATCTGGGGCAGTCTTCCATTCCCGGACGAGATGTACGAGCAAGTCGACGATCAATCTGCTGGTCCCTCTGAGCAGTTCTGATCATGCACCGATAATCAGAACTTCGACATGATGAAGCGGCCGGTCGAGAGACATCGAACTAGAACCGAGTCGGGCAATTTCAGCCGCCAGTACAGCCGAATTCGTAGGAATTGGCTATTTCTCACTGTCGACATCGAGTTTGCAGGTGTCTAAGACAAGACTGCACGGGCGCACCGTCCACCCAGGGGAGATCTGTTCTCCCTGATATCAAGCTCATTACCCGGCCGTCGAGTAATTTTAGCACCTCAACAGGTATTCCGGTATCCGTCGAGGTGATTATTATCGCTTCAAATCTGCCCGACGGGGCTCTACTCAAATCTCGGCCCGTAACTTCAGCTTGCATATCGCGGATTTCGTCCAAAGAAAGAACCGATATGCACTGTGCAAAGACCGTTGGCTCTCTCCGGCCGAGGGGCCGTTCCCGGAGGATTATGGTTCCGGGATGTATCAGATTTAGCGCATAGACTGAGCGGGTGCGTTCCGGTGGTGTCTATCGCCCCCACGAGGAGGTGGCGGGGCGCATCAGGTGCCCCCGATAGACGATGGCTTCGGAACGACTCAGCAAGACACGATCAGCACAGCGAGTGACAACCACCGCCGACGATGAGGCACCATGGGCGGACCTCGAGGTGACGGTCCCGACCGACCGGGATTACGCGTCGGTCGTCGCGCTCGTGGAGTGTGCCCTCGTCGAGCTCACTCACGAGGCCGTGGGTGCCGTCTTCGTCTCCCGGCAGGTCGGGCGGTCGACACGCACGCAGTACGTCGCCGGCGACGACGTCGGCAAGCGGTTCCAGAAACGGCACTTCGATGACCGGCTGGGCTGGCACGAAACCACTGTCCCCCGACGAACCGTTCGCGACGAGCTCATTACCCAGCTCACGCGGTCGGCCTCGGCGCCGGCGGAACAATCAGGTGAGAGACCAACCAGTGAACCAGACACGTTCATGGTGAAGCCAGTTCGGGATCTCCAAACTCCATAGCGGCTCTGTCGGAATTCTATGCTTTAGATAGAATTGATAGTGAAACAGCTGATAAATAGCTCCTGCTTACTGACTGGAGAGCAGTGAGCGGAGTGATTCGACGTATCCTTCAGGGTCAGTCGGCTTCTCGATAAATAGGTCTGCCCGTGACACGCTTGATTTCAGATCGCTCCTCTCCGGGTTCGACCCCGTCATTACCACGACCAGAATAGGGGGCTCGCCTGATTTAGCAGCATCCACCACTTCTTCACTCGTCTCGTACGAAAGGCTCCAATCGAGCAACAGGACATCGGGTCTGGGAGCCGTGTCAGACTCGCTCTGATGAGAAACGGCATCAAGAGCCTCATCCTTTGTTGCCACTGTATAGACAGTCACATCCAACTGGGAGGCCTGCAATGATTCCTTGATGAATTTCCGATCCCCCGGGTTGTCGTCGACCACCAGTACGGTGGTTCCGCCGGCCATTGTCCTTCGGAAAGTCACACAATTTGATAAAAGTATGCGTAGCGCAGTGAATGACGCAACCACGTGATTACTACCCGCACTGTATTGACCACTGCTCTGAGTGTCTGCTTTTCCGCATAAAACCGGAGTTCCCTGATCGACTCTATCGAAGACGATAGAACAATAGGGGGATAAGAACATACTCAGATGTAAGTCAAATCCTTTATCAGCTATTGTTGTCATATTGCTCGTGGGCTGTTAATGATGGGTGCAAATCCAGATTTAAAACCAAGTGTTAGGGTTGTACAAGCCGTTGCCGAGTCAACAGGCATTTCTCCAAATGAACTCCCCCCTCTCTACGAAAATATTGACCCAGAGACTCTCGATACTCTTCTAATGAGATCTTCAAACCTTGAGCGGATCAAATTTGACTATCAAGGATATTCTATCACCGTTGGGGCCGCGGATGAAGGTACATTCACTGTTGACCTTCAGAAAAAGAAGGAAACAGCCATTTGCTGAGCTCAGGGACTAGTTCGTTTACGTCCGCTTCTGGGGACAGAACCGGAAATCATCCCTTGATTAGTCAGCACTACCCCTGAAATAGCTGTTATGTGACCCTGCGGATCTACCGGAGTCGCCTCCATCAGATAGCAGCGGACGGAGATATCCGCAGTTCAGTTCGACATCCCCTCTAGAGGCTGCTTTCGGACGATCGTGACACCGAACTCATTCATCTCTCGCACGATGTCGATGAACTCGGTGGGGTCAAGGGGCTTGTGAATGCAGGCGTCGACGTCGATACCGGAGGCCCGTGCGATAGTGGCCTCCGTGGGTGACGACGTCATTCCGAGAACCGGAACCGACCCCAGTTCCGGTCGGTCCCGCAGCGTGGCCAGAACGTCCTCGCTTTTCCTCCCGGGAAGCTTGAGGTCCAGCAGGATAATATCGGGGCGTGGAGCATCCGCGTACTCGCCCCGCTGGTGGAGGAAATCGAGAGCCGCATCCCCGTCGTAGACCACGTGAATGTCGTTCGCAATACCGGCGTCGGCGAACAGCTCCCTGATGAGCCGCACGTCCCCGTGATTCGCCTCGATCAGCAGGACATCGACTGCGTCAGGTGCAGTTCGCTTCGCAGGCGTCATCGCTCTCGTGCCCTCGTTTCCGCAGCGCAGGACGAATCAATCATCGCCGAGAGCGGTGTCGAAGTTCTCCAGGGAACCGTCGCTGCCGACGGAGAAGCGGGTGAGCTCGACCATCTTTGCGCTTGGCTCGTACCTGACGAGCCCCGCGGCGTCGAGCCTGGGAAGGTGCCGGTGGTGGAGTTCGACGGCGATTTCCTCGACTGAGGTGTCCAGTTCGGCCTCGCGTTCGGCAAGCTGGGCGCTCAGCGAGTCGAGGAAGACTCGGCCGACCGACTCGTGCTCTCTGAGGAGCGTAATCAGGCGACGGCGTCGAGGGTCGGCGAGGACCTCGAACATCGTATCCTGCTCGCAGGAACCGGGGAGGATGTCGTCCATATTTGTTCTCGGCAGAGATAGCCTATCCTCTCAGATAAGCTACGCTGTGAGATAGACAGGGTGCTTAAATAGTAAGCTTTGAATTATCCCGTCATCACCGTGCTTTCGATGAGTTCGGAAACGCCGCGATTCAGCCGTTCAGAAAAGGCCTGCTGGGAGAGACCGAACTCCTCGGCCAGTTCTGTCGCAGTCGTCTCCCGCGGCTTCTCGTAGTACCCGGCGTTGTAGGCCGCGACGAGCGCGTCGCGCTGTTTCGACGTCACGCTGAACTCACCGCTGTGGGGCTCGGCGGGCGAGAACAGTTGCTGTAGGGTCACGTCCCCGACGTTCTTGAAGTGGGCGTGGAAGCGCCCGAGTTGCTCGCTGTCGGCAAACCGGACTTTCAGCTGCCACCGGTCGCCGCGGCCGACCGCGTCGAGAATCGTCCCCTCGTGGTCGAGCACGAAATCGACGGTGTGGGCCACGTCGCGGTTCCAGGTCATCTTGTACAGACGGGCCTCCAGGAATGAGTCCGTCACCTCGAAGTCGGTGACTGAGTCGTCGTCCGCAACCGCATCTCTGAACTGCTCGAGTTCGTCTTCTTCTCCAGTCACCCAGAGAAACGGCATGATCCAGTTGGTGCTGTGGGCGACGAGTCGATCGAACTCGGCGGTTATCGAGGGAGCTGCGTTGAGTGAATGGGCAAGAGCAAACGCATCTGCCGGGATAGTGAACTCTGCAACGATACTCATTGCGGCGGATAGCCCAGATGGAAGAATGAGTCTTCCGGCCTCTCGCTTCCCAGGCAGTTACGGGGCGTTCGGGGTTGCTTCGTCGGCAAGCATGACCTTCCCACTGCTATCAGCAATAACTTTGTGTCCATGGTATGTGAAGGAGACTCGGCAATTAGATTGCTGATCTTCGTCAATTCGTGAAGGGAGTGCATCCAAAGCGTCGGGATCAATCACTTCGTACAGCGGGTCTAAGTCCAGTGGATCGGTGTTCTCGGCTTCAGCAATTCGGTCGATTACAGCGCGGCTGAGTGATGTTGTTGATCCCATTATCGGATTCAGGGGGTGCTCATTGATAAATCTATCTAGGGTTTGCCATTAACAAGAGGGTCTTAAATGCAATCGTCTAATCGAAGGACGGAGGGTGTTTTATGTGGCAAGTGCACAGGGGATGTTTTATTATTCGTTGATAGTATCTTCGCCGAAATTATCAGCAGGCTTGTGGAGCTCCCGCTTGAGCAACTCATTGCGTACGAGATCAAGCCCTAACTTCGCTAACTCATTGATAGTTTCCTCAAGTTCCTGCCGGGTGGACGTCGCTACTTCGAGCTCGAGGTTCTGATGATGGGTCAATAACTCTCGGACAGTGACGACTCCGTGGATGTCGAGGGCGTCCTCGGCGAGTTTGCTACGATGATCCATTGGGGCTGTTGCGGTGATGAGCATGTGGTGGTCGAGTCCAGCCTTCTCGTAGTCCAGGGTCGGTTGATATGCCGTGATAATGCCTTTTTCTTCGAGTTTGTTGATACGATTGCCGACGGTAGTCGATGAGACGCCAACCTTCTCACCGATTCCTGCTGTCGTGTTGTTGCGTGCATCTTGCTGAAGTAGATACAGAATGCCCTGATCAGTCGGATCGAGGTCAACCATAGGAGCAGGTACAAGTATGCTTTCCACCACTAACAATCCTCGCTCCCGAGTCTACTGTCTCAGCCACCCTATGGTAAAAATAGCCTCTCGATGGATGTGCAGATTCGCTGGCGTAAGCAACTAGAGAGGGTGAGTACCTCTACACTCAGCAAACAACATCTCTGGCAAGTCTCTACCACTGAGTAAGTGGATTTGTTGAAGGTGGGTTCAGCAACGATAACTGACTGGCACTATTCCTATCCTGCGATGAAGCCCTTGGCTGGCATTCTTTCAGATATCGGCGGGCGACGCGCTATCCTTGGCCTCGGAAGCGTGTACATCCTACTGAGTGTTGTGTGGCCGTTAGTGGGGATGCAGAGGCCAACACCATTTGTGGAAGAACTGATCGTCTCTATTCTAATGGGTGGGGCTGGAATCATTCTCATCTATGTGGGCTACCGTCTCCCGCAGGCCGATATCCGGCCCAAATTCTTCGATACCGTCGCCATTTGGTGTTTCCGTGCAGTCGGGGTGATGGTTGGTATTCTTGTCTTCATCGCACTCGTTGCCGATTTGAACGATCCAGCCCACAATTTCCTCATCCTGCCGGCACTTGCTGCCGTCGCTGGCGTTGGTGCAGGCAGACATGATGCCCGGGCCAAAACACGCGCACACACGCTCAAAGAGCGTAACCAGGAACTCCAAGAGACACAGGCGGAACTCGAAGAATCCGAGCAACGATACCGCACGCTGGCGGAGAACTTCCCGAATGGTGCAGTCGCGCTTGTAGACGACGAATTACGCCACACGATCGTCGCAGGACAAGGCTTCGAGCCGCTCGATTTCGACGCCGCAGATCTTCAGGGCGAGCGGGTACAGGACGTATATTCGGGCGAGGCTCTGGAAACTCTCGAATCGAACTATCGCACAACGCTTGCCGGCGAGCCGACCTCGTTCGAGTTGACGGTGCAGGGACGTGTGTTCGAGTTCCGTACGCATCCGCTGACCGACGACGACGGAAACGTGTATGCCGGTTTGGTGATGTCCCAAGACATCACTGAACGCAAGCAGTACGAGGACAAACTCGAGCAGTTAGTTTCTGACCTCGAGGAATCAAACGAGCGCTTGGAGCAATTTGCCTATGCCGCCTCGCACGACCTGCAAGAACCTCTGCGGATGGTGTCTACCTATCTCCAGCTCATCGAACGCCGATACGGGGATGAACTCGATGAGGAGGGCGAGGAACTCTTCGAGTACGCTGTAGACGGAGCCGAACGCATGCGTTCGATGATCGACGGACTACTTCAGTATTCCCGAGTCGAGACGATGGGCGATGATTTGGAACCAGTCAATCTCGCTGGGGTTTTCGACGACGTCTGTGAGGACTTACAGGTAGCGATCGAAGAGAGCGAGGCCGACGTAACCGCAGATGAGCTTCCTTGCGTCAAAGGAGATGCAAACCAGCTACGACAAGTGTTCCAGAACCTATTGTCGAACGCAATCAAATTCAGTGGTGAGGAGCCACCGCAGGTACATGTCTCTGCTGAACGGGACGGCGAAGAATGGATAGTCTCTGTCGCTGACCACGGGATTGGTATAGATATAGACGATCAAGAACAGATATTTGAGGTCTTTGAGGGGTTGCACGGCGACAGGGATTATGCAGGCACTGGAATTGGTCTCGCAGTCTGCGAACGTATCGTCGAACGTCACGGTGGGGAGATATGGGTCGAGTCCGAATTTGGTGAAGGATCGACGTTCTTGTTCTCTCTCCCAGCAGTGACTGATTCTGTTACTTAGATGTGCAATGGAACTCTGCGGGTCAGAGGGAGTGTTGGCGTTTCCAGAATAACAGGTGCGTCACCTACCATCCTCACAATACACTTTAGTAGGCTGGTCTACTGCGGGCCGTGATGACCGGCTCGGAATTCTCGGAGCGATACCAAACGATGGATGAGGAAACCAACGACTCAGTCCGCCCGAAAGGCCGGATAGTCAACTGTCCCGAGTGCGAAACCAACGCAGTCGCCGTAATCCCCGAGGATGCATCTATCGTCTCAGGGGAGAGTAGCGCCGATGGGTCGGTCTGGGTCAACTGTCACGAGTGCGGAGATAAGTTCCGCGTGTACTTCGTGTCTGAGGAGTAGTTCCTTCACTCCTGCAAGAAGAGAATGAACCGTTACAAGCACCAACGGTACTGAGCAGACCGAGTTCGCTACTTGCAGAGCAGAACTGCTGGAATACCTGGAGTAATGCGCTAGCATAGTTAGCATCGACACTCGTTTCAAAACAGGCTCAGAGAAGTTCAGGACGACGTTACCCAAGGAGATACCGAGTCCACGGATATCGCTCGACGAGCGGTTGCCCGCCGACTTCGTACTGTTCGATGAACGCGTCGAGTCCGAGAATACGGCCAGCACCGAAGGCGCCGACTGAGAGGAACACAAGCATGTACGCGAAGTCGCCGTTAATGTAGCCATGGGCGATATCCCAGTTCCCCAAGTAGAACATCAGCATCATAAATGCGCCCCAGAACGCGGCCAGGCGCGTTAGTGCGCCAAACAGGAGACCCAATCCGATGAGAACCTCACCCCACGGGACAGCAATATTCACGAAGTCAACGAACCACGCGGTGTTGCCCATCGTAACGAAGAGATCGGCCACGGGACTCCCGTTAGCTGGCGGCGCGTTCTGCAAGTATCCTGACGCGCTGAAACTCCCGGACAGCACCTTATCGAGACCACTCTGGAAGAATGCCAATCCCATCATGAGTCGCAACGCGAGAATGAACCACACGCTCAGCGTGTGGAGCCGTCCCTCCGCCGTGAACCCCGCAACTGTACTTCGGAGCTGTACCTCTTGAGATGACATACTAAAATTTTTATATAGGCCACCGGTAAAGTTGCTTCGCTACTCTGTACAGCCGATTCAGACCCGTACGTCACTGGGTGGTACATGTTTGCTTTGCATTGACTGGGGGTAGTATGATTACAGGCACAAAGATAAGTGTTCACCACCAATCAAAACTAATGAAGGGGTTACCATTCTGGTGTGTCACACGCTCCAAATCCCTTCGTTTCAATTGGAGATAACTAAACACGTCGTATCAGAACCTTTGTTTCCGGCGTTATTGAGGTCTTATACCGCAACTGCGGCTACACGGCTCCTGCTCATTATCAAGGAGAAGACTTGTGGATAAGTCTTACCCGCCTCTAACTGTGATCTGGTAGCTATGTAGTCGCAACAGCTATTCGTGCCATCCCTGATAGATTCGATGTCGTCCACCATCGGTGCAGCTAGCAATCCCGTCCGGCAGCCTCAATCCCTACCAGCACTGGTTCCGTTGTGGACGGCAACTGCGTGCCACGGCGTTCGGGGCACAGCTTCATCCCGGCCATCGCCTTCACAGCCATGGGCCGTAATTGGGGGCGGGGGCCGATCCGTCTCACCCAGAGAAGTCCCTATGCGACTGCTAGGGAAGGATAGGCGTTACTCTCGATTATAGCTCCCCCGGTCGCGGCCACGCATCGCCTCGGCGTGTTCTTGGGCGAACGCTGGCGTCTCACGCTTGTCGTCATAGTCGCCCTGCTGGACCTGAATCTCTTCCATCTTGTCGATCTCCTCGTCGCTGGGCATCTGCTGGGCTGGCTGGTCCGTGTCCTCGGTCCAGAAGGTTGGGTACTGCTCGCGGAGTCGCTGCGCCTCCTGGGAGTTCTGCCCGCCTTGCTGCTGATACTGCTGGCCGCCCGACTGACCCTGACTCTGGTGACTACCGTGTTGCTGTCCACCGCGCTGACCCTGCTGCTGACGACCGCCCTGCTGATGCTGCTGGCGGCCACCCTGCTGCTGGTCGCCCATCGAATGACCCTGTTGGCCACCGAACTGCCGCTGTTGGCCTTGCTGGCCCTGCTGTTGGCCGTACTGCTGGCCCTGCTGTTGGTGACTCTGCTGACGGCCTTGCTGGTTGGGCGACATGAACTGGCCAGATTCGTCGCGCGGGAGTTGCTGGGCGATCTGCCGGTGTTCTTGGCGGAACTGCTGGGAATGGCGGCGGTCCTGCGCTCCCTGATCAGCACCTCGGCCTTGTTGACCTCCTGATCTACCGCCCTGTTGCTGATGTCCGCCCTGCTGGCGCTGCTGGCCGCCTTGCTGGTGTTGCTGCTGACCACCCTGGTGGCCGGTGAACTGGCCCTGCTGGTCGCGCTGCTGACTCTGCGCTGAATGTTGCCCACCGCGGGATCGACCCTGCTGGCCACCGAACTGCTGGCCTTGCTGACCGCCCTGCTGGTGGTGTTGTTGCCCCCCTCGCTGCTGACCACGCTGACGACTGCCCTGCTGGCCCTGGTGGCCCATGAACTGCCCGTGCTGGTCGCGCTGCTGTGATTGTGCAGAATGGTGACCACCGCGCGAGCGGCCCTGCTGGCTTCCACGCTGGCCGCCTTGTTGGCCGCCGCGTTGTTGCTGGCCACCTTGACGACCGCCCTGCTGCTGGCCTTGGTGGCCGGTAAACTGGCCCTGCTGATCGCGCTGCTGACTCTGGGCGGAGTGATGACCACCACGAGATTGGCCGTGCTGTTGTCCGCCTTGCTGGTGTCCGTGCTGTCCGCCTCGGCCCTGGTTCTGGTTGCGTTGTGACATGGGTTCTAAGAGTTGTGTCGTTAGTCGAAGGACGATACGATTAGTCGGGCTTGCTGCGGCCCACGTTAGGTAAGTACTCACACGTCAGAGACTCTACGGCTTGCATCTGCGGGCCAGAAACCGGAAAATCCAATTTACGCAGTAGTGTGGAGGGCTAAGCCGGCTTGGGGTTATACTCCTCAATTCTGAGAACGTTTCAAGTCGAAGCCGTAATAGGTTGCGTATGCCAGGCTATGACTTTTCCTGCCGCCATTAGTACTTCTCCCCATGCCGCCGTCTATTACAGAGGTTACTGACGACTACTACCACGTCAGGTTCAACGACCCTGACGCGTTTGATACTATCAGGAACCCCGACTGGGCGGAAAATGCCGCAACTTCCGTTGTAGAAGGCACAGAGGTTCGCACAGGCCATCAAGAAGGAGGAGACGACTCCGACTGGGAGATCCAAAGCATCCTCATTCCCGCCAGTGCAGCTTCCGACGAGGATGATGCCATCGAACAAGCCGAACAAGTCGTGGAAAAGATCGAATCATAACTCCTTCACAAGAAGTTCGTCCTGCTCCCTGAGATTGCGAGATATGACCAGATCCCGGTGGAAGCTCGTTGGGGCACACCGCAGCGGATGTAGGAGAAATAGCGGTCCGTAGCGTTACATGGATCACCTGTACTGACTAACCAAGACACATATAGAGCAATCAGTTCACAGGTTAGTGAGAGGAAATCACTCATAGTGGAAGTGAGTCCTCACTCAGATAGGTGATGGTTCACCGAAATGACGTGGAACGGGTACCTGTGATCTGTGTCGCATGCAACGAGGGATACACTGCCCTCCAGTGGCCGGACGGGGAACTGCAAATAATGGGATTGGATACCTGTGAATGTGGATCGACAGAATTCGAAGTTATCGAAGAATTAGACCCTCACGAGTCATCAAGCCAATCCCACGCTGAGTGATGATCCGGTACCCTGTACTGACCGAACGCCAGCAGACACAATCTCACCCGCGGAGATACTCGCAACTAACGGAGTATTCGATCTGTGAGCGTATCGCCGGTGTAATGATCGGGTGTCAGATCGACAGCCGTTCGGGTTGCTGTACGGAGCTATTGATCAGCCGCCACTCCCCACGTAATTCGATCCCACAGTCGTTCGTACGTGTAATAGGTACCGGTCTTGACGATATTAGCGATGATTCCGATGTTGAGTGCCTGACTCACATCGCCCACGACGAACCATGCCACCCCGATCGTGATCAGGACCATCAAGAATCGGTACCCGACAGTCTTGACGATTGCCCGATTGCGGGCCTGATGTGGGGTTTTGGAAAGAACCCGATTGAGCATACTGACAGGTGAAAGCGCGACATACAAAGACACCTGCCCTATTCCCGTTCTCTGAAAATCAAGAACTTACTCTACTGTAATCATTCCGCCCCGTGTTTCGTTACTGCATCGTCGACTGCCGTCGCCCCGCTATCGCGGAGGCGCTCTTTGACCTCGTCGGCCTTGGCGTCGGGGACCCGTACTTCGACGCGGGGACCATCGGAATCCGGAATCTCCTGTAGTGTCCCCCAGACTCCGCCGATAAACCCACCAACAGCAGCGCCGACGATGAGTCCGAAGGTGACCAGTGCGAGACGACCTGCAGTTAGAAGCGGACTCAGCCGCGGGAACCAGATCATGTCGAGTGCCATCGCCAACAGAACTGCACTGCCGATTACCCCACCGATTAGACTGCCCCAGAGGAGGCCACGCGACTCGGGCGGCCGTGACGACGGGTCGAAGAACGGGTTCTCGATATCCGGCCGCTCTGTCTCGAAGTCGTCTCCGACGTCACTCTCGGCCGTGGCGGCGTCGTCCGGGTCGTCGTAGCGGGCGACGACACGTCTCATGAAGGGCCACCTCCCTCGAGGATGGCGTGCACCTGCGCCTGGACGTCACGGCTGACGTTCTCGGGCGGCCCAACGATCCAGCCGTGGTTGTACTTCCTGTCGTAGGGTGCCGCATCGGTGGGCCGGAAGAACTTCCGCAGGTAGTTCTCGACCGGCGTCGGGAGTTCGTCCTCGCGAACGGCGAGCATCGGGCCGTGCTTTCCACGGTGGCTCTCGACGCTCGCGGGGAGCGCGGTCTGCCACTGGTTCGGGTTGGCGAAGATGAAGTTGTGGCCCGGATCGGCGAGCCCCCAGCCGATGTTCCGTGCCCATTCACCGAACCACCAGCCCTGGTTCCGGCCGAGGTCCTTGTAGCCGGCCCACGCCGCACTGATGCTGTAGGGACTGCCG